>NZ_JBEYZD010000049.1:11898-62476 GCF_040645895.1 Streptomyces olindensis
GCGGGGCACGGAGCTGGAGGTGATCTGGTCGCTGCGCCCGCCCTTGGGGGCCTGGACCGCCTCGGCCTGGGTGATCTTCCCGCCGGCGACGGTGATCCGGACCTGGACCGGGCCGTACTGCGTCTGCGCGACATCGCCGGTCACCGTCCCGGAGCCGCCCGAACCCTGCGAGGCGCCGCCCGCGGCCTTGGCCTTGTCCAGGGCGGACTGGAGGGACTTCTTGTATCCGGCGCTGGTGTACGTCGCCCCCGACACCGCGTCGATGTCCGCGCTCTGCGCTGCGACCGCCGCCTGGTTGAGGCGGGGGACCGAGCTGGCCGTGATCTGGTCGCTGCGGCCGCCCTTGGGCGCCTGGACCGCCTCGGCCTGCGTGATCTTCCCGTTGGCCATGGTCAGGCGGACCTGCACCGCGCCGTACTGCGTCTGCGCCGCGTCACCGGTGACCGCGCCGTTCACGCCGCCCTGCGGGGCCTGCCCGGCGGCCGCCGGCGGGACCTGGCCGCCCGCGGCCTGGGCGGCGCCCGGGTCGGAGGCCGGCTTCAGGGACAGCAGCAGCACGATCCCGGAGACGGTGGCTGCGCCGGCGAGCACGGCACGCCGGACGGGGTGAGACTTCCTCATCGTTTCTCAAGCTCCTGAAGGGCCGTTGGTGTCCCGTCGCTCACATCTCGAACGACTCGTGATGGATACGGCGGGCGGGGACTCCCGCACCGCGCAGTGCCTCGTAGACCGACTGCGCGAAGCCGGGCGGCCCGCACATGAAGACGTCGTGGTCGCCGATGTCCGGGATCTTCCGCTGCAGGGACTCGGCGGAGATGTCCGGGCGGGCGCCGTCCGGGCTGTTGACCGCGTACATCAGCCGCGCGCCACGCTCGTCGGCGATCTTGGCGAGTTCGCCCCACAGGGCCAGGTCCTGGGTGCTGTTGGCCCGGTAGAGGAGCGTGATGTCACCCGACGCGCCCGGCAGCGTCTCGAACAGCGCCCGCATCGGCGTGATGCCGACCCCGCCCGCGACCAGCAGCACCTTGCCGCGGCTGCGGCGCTGCGCGGTCATCGCGCCGTAGGGGCCCTCCGCCCACACCCGGGTGCCGGGTGTCAGTTCGCGCAGCCGCTCGGTGTGGTCGCCGATCGCCTTGACTGTGATCCGCAGCATGTCCGGGCGGGGCGCCGCCGACAGGGAGTACGGGTGCGAACTGAACCGCATGCCCGGCGCCATGAACCGCCAGCGGAAGAAGTGCCCGGCCTCGGCGCCCATCCGGTGCAGCTTGCGTCCGCCGATCAGCACGGACACGATGCCCGGGGTCTCCTCGATGACCGCCTCGACGCGCATGCGGTGCCGCATGTTCAGGCGGATCGGGGTGAGGATCCGGTACCAGACCACCAGCGCGGTCACCACGCCGTACAGCCCGTACCAGAAGGTCTTGGCGGTGGGCTCGACGGCGAACTCGTTGCCGGTCGTGATCTGGTGCCAGAACGTCATGTACACCGAGGCGTACGTGAGCAGGTGCACGTGGTACCAGGTGTCGTACCCGATCAGGCGCCGGACGCCGCCGATCGACAGGATCCCGATGAGGAACAGCAGGCCGGTGCCGATCGCCGCCTTGCCCATGTCGGGCAGCTGGTTGATGGAGTCGACGGTCTGCTGGACGATGTCGCCGAGCCCCTTGCCCGCCTGCAGGGCGTAGCCCCACATGGTGAGGAAGACGTGGGCGAGGACCAGACAGAGCGTGTAGCGGCCGGTCATGGCGTGCCAGCGCGCGACCCGGTCGGTGCCCACCCGGCGCTCCAGCGCCGGGACGCGCGCCATCTGGAGCACCACCAGCGCCATCAGGTAGCCGGCGAGCAGACCGGTGATCCGGCCCGCGGCCAGGATCTTGCTCGTGGTGTCCGCGAGGGACGGCGTGTTGTCCCACCACAGCCACAGCACGGCCGCCGCACCCGCCCACAGGGCGATCAGCAGCGGTACGGCCGGGGAGCGGCGCGGGCGGATGCGGCGCATCGTCTGGCGGCGGGCGGCACGGCCGCCTGCGAGCGTGGTGGTCACGGTTCCTCCGTGGGGACTTGACCCTTGGCCCACAGATACGTGCCGGGACACGGGAGTGTTCAGTCGCGTGCCGAGTCATGTGCGCACCGGAGTGACCGGCGGTAACACTCATCCCCGCAGGACATGTCCCGGTACAGAATTCGTGATCACCCGGAAGAACCGCATACGGTGACCGGAATGATCGAGGTCACCGTGCGGGCGGGCACAACGGTCGGTTTGTCGTTCTCCAGCCCCAGCACCACACCGGCCGGTCCGGAGCCGAGGAACTTCCCGCAGCGTTCCCCGCTCGTCGTCACGACCCGCACCATATGGTCCGGCGGCGCACCGGTCGTCGTCCACGCGACCACCACGCCGACGGCGACCAGAGCAACCCCGGTGATGCAACACACGGCGGCGTAGCGCAGAGATCTGGTGACTCGGACGATTTCCTGTCGCGTCCACTCCCGCAGTGCCTGCCCCGCTAGCAGTACCCGCTCGCCCGGACTTCCGTGCGCGGCACGCACCGCCAGGATCGATCCCAGCAGCAGGAGCAGGAACGCGAAGCCGATCAGCGTTCCGGCCGCCTGCCGCGCGGCGGCCGGGAGCTGAGCGAGGTCGTCCCGTCCCTTGAGCATGACCAGGATGGCAAGGAGTGCCGTGAGGCCGGTGAGGCCCGTGCGCCATCCCTCCGCCTGGCGCCGCAGCTCGGGGAGCTGGGTGAACTCCAGCTCGCGGGCGAGCTGTGCCCAGCGTCGGTCCGACTGCCTGCTCATACCGTGTCTTCCGCGTGCAGCGCGGCAACGCGCCAGCTCGCCCCACATCCCACGAACGGGGCGTCGGCGGGCAGGCCGGGGTGCGGGTGCCCGCACTCACAGAAGTGCACCTCGCGCAGGAGGACTTCCGCGCCGTCCGGTATCGCCTCGGTCCCCGTCGGGGCAGGGTGCGCTCCGCGGAGCCGGTCGAGGAGTCCTTTCGTGCCGGTGCCGGGCAGGCCGTACCGGTACTCCGAAGCGGTGTCGCCGAGGCAGCGCGGACAGGCGCCCTTCACCAGAACGCCCTGCCGGTCGGCTGTGGCACGCCGGACGAAGTGTCCGGTGCCCACACCGACGTACGCCTCCACGTACACCGCGCCGAAATCGTGGTCCGGGTTCCGTGACTCACTCATCCGCGTCGCACTCCCCTTCGTCGACCGCCAGCTCGAACATCTCCGCGTAGAGCCGGAGGCGCTGGGTGATCCACGCCTCGCTCTCACCGGTGGCCTCGGCGGCACGCCGGATGTGTCGCGACGTCACCCGTCCTTGGACAGCGGGCAGCAGGCCGTCGAAGAACTGTGTGAGCAGGGTCAGGTCCTGCCAGAGAGGGACGACGTCCGGAACGACGTCGGGAAGGACGGTGGCGACCGGGCAGAGGGGGAGGTACGGGGCGATGCGGTCGACGGTGCGCGGGATCGGCTCGCCCAGACGCCCGGCGATGCTGACGAGGTCGAGAGGGACGTAGGGGGCGTTTTCCTCTGTCACTCGATGAGAGGAGTGCAGCGCCAGGAGGTCGTAGGCGTCCGGTATGCGGCTGCGCAGCGCGGTCAGCGACCGTCCGGGGAGTTCGGGGATCAGGGCGTCGAGGGAACGCAGGGGCAGCAGGCGCTCGTAGGCTGTGGCCGGTTCTACGGCCAGCTGACGGGCATGGGTGGCCAGCCGCAGAGGTGTCAGCCGATGCCACGTCGCAGGGCCGTAATAGCCGCCGTTGAGGCTGGGGCGACCGATGACAGCGGCGCATACCGGATCTGTGGGGCGGAAGTCGGCGAGGGACTCGGGGAGTGCCGGCATCGCGAGGCCGTAGCGCTCGGCGTACTGCGCCGCCAGCGCCCACACCTCCCCCAGCGTCTCGTTGAGGAGTGCCGCCGAGCTCAACAACATGGCGGCTGTAATGCTCCCGGTGGGGAAGTCCTCCTCGTCGAGGGTCGCTTCCTTGCCCGAGAGGACGTAGCGGGCCCGCAACGGCAGCTTCGCCCATTCACTCACGACACTGAGGTTCTCCGGTATCGAGACTCCTGCCTGGGCCAGGTCGTCGGCCGCGAGGAGCATGTCGATCTCGGACGAGTAACCCAGGCAGCTGACGGCCAAAGATTCGGTGTCGACTCCCTGCTCAAGGGTCCGCTCGAGCTCCATCAGGCGTCTTGAGAGGATGGCCGCGTCGATCGACGGCATGAGGGCGCCCGCCGTCGGATCGTGGGCGTACCGGCGTTCGTATCGGAGACCGAGTCTTTCGGCATCACGGGCGAGTCGCTCCTCGGCGTCCCTCAGATTGGTGTCCAGCGTGTCCGCGAAGTCCACGGTTGCAGCCCAGTGGAGCATCCGAACGCCATCCGGGAGCCGGGTGGTGAACAGGCGCACCACCTCGTACGTCTGATCCGGGAGGGTCGCCCAGGCGGAGACCTCGTGCGGCGAGGGGACCGTCCAGCCCAGCCACGAAAAGGCGGTGAGCTTGCGCAGGACCTCGGATTGCGGCAGGTGGGTGCGTCCGGACAACCTGCGGATGTCCAAGGGGTCGTTCGCCAGTTTCCACACGGTGGACCGGTTGTCGGACGACCGGATGAACATGCCCTCCAAGTCGTCCTGGGTGCAAACGTGATGTTCGTACTCCGGGGGGACATTGGGCAGAGGGGACGGGAGGAGTGGAGCGAACTTGCGCAGCTGTCGCACCAGGTCCCCCAAGGGCATGGAGAGACGGTCCGATGCCAGGATCAGCGCCCCCCAGTGGTCGGAGCCGTCGCCCGCGGGCACTTCCTCGAGTTCCCCGTGCAACAGGTTGGCCACAGCACCGTCCACGGCGTCGGGCACCAGGTCCAGTGGGCCGCCGCTGTCGCGCAGCGGCGCGTAAGTGGGGTGCACGATGCGCAGGGCCCTGCACCGCCGCAACAACTCCTCGACGGTCATGCCGTGGCGTGCCGCGAAGTCCACCACCTGGCACCAGGAGGACAGCGCCGAGGTGACGACGGCGGCGTCCCCGGCCGCGGCCACCGGATGCCCGACCAGGCTCGACGGCATCGCCATGCTGTCATTCCGGTGGGCGACCCGGAGGACGCGGGCCCGCCAGGGGTCCCACGCACGTTGCACGGTGCCCAGCCGCTGGTGGGTGACACCGCGGTCCAGGTGGAACCAGCCCACCTGGTCGAGGTCCACGTCCTCTTCCTCCCACCCCGCTGCGAGAACGCCCTTGCCTCGCCACTCACGATCGAGCACGCGAGCTGCGCCGTTGCTCTTCTCGTCCAGTTGCCCCAGCCAGTGCAACGACAGACCGGGCCAAGCCGCGAGCTCCTTCGCTCCCCGCCGCCACAGCCTCTCGATCCACTCCGCGTCGAACTCCTGCAGTTCCTTGCGGCTGACGCTGAGCTTTCCGGCGTGCGGCCCCGTCAGGTTCACCACATAGCCGAACGGCTTCTTGTCCGTAACGATGCCGTCGCACAGCAGCGCTCCGTCTCCGACCACCCACCAGAGCGCTCCCGGAACCGCCTCCAGGCAATCGACGGGATCGACGCCCGGTAGCGGCTGGAGCGCACCGGGCTCCCATACGTGCCCGTGCCCCGTGGCCTCCCGCGCCTCGAGAGCGAACTCGCTCATCCGTACCAGTTGCCGCAGTACCGAGACGCATGACAGGGGCCGACTCGTCGCGCCCTCCCGCAGGTACAGCCGCACCCGCGTACCGCCCTCCGCGAGGCCGTCGTCCGAGCCGTCATGGCGCTGGATGCGGAAGAGGCTCCCACTGCTCGGGATGTCGACCCGGAGCGCCTGTTCCGCGGGAATGCCCTCCGCGCTGACCTGGCGGGTCACGATGGTCATTTCGTCGGCGAGCATGAAGTAGCTGAAGACACCGATGCCGAAACGGCTGTTGGGGTACAGGCGCAGGGCAGGATCGTGGCGCAGCCAGCGGGACTGCTCCTTGCGAAAGGCCGTGGACCTCTCGAACCGGCTGCCGGCCCGTGTGAACGTCTGCTTGAGCTGCTCCGCACTCATGCCCACACCGTTGTCCCGGCACTCGACGTACCGCCCGCGCTCGTCCTCGCCCTGGGCGAACACGATCCGCCCGGTCCAGCCGGCGGGCCTGGTCCCGGTGCGCCGGAGGAACTCCCACCGCATGGCACGGTAGCGGCAGGCGTCCATGGCGTTCTGATAGAGCTCTCGCAACGCCAGCTGCGGCTCGCCGCCGTACAGTTGCTCGCCCATCAGCAGATCGCGCACCTCGGTCTGGGCGAGGTGGAAGCGCAGAAGGGGAACTTCGTACGCGGCGTGAGAACCTACGCGCAGGGGCCGCAGGTCCCGGTCGGTGATGCGGCTGGGCACGGCCGCCAACATCTCGACCTCCGGCTCTCGCAGACGGCCGGCCAGTTCCCAGGTCCGGGCCGTCAGCTGGTCCGCCTCGTGCGCGAGTTCCGTGAGAGCGGCGTGTACCGCCTGGTGCGGGCAGGGCGCGTCCAGGTGCAGGGCGTTTCCTTCGCGATGCCAGCTCAGCCCGCGGGCCATGGCCACGATCTGCTGCGGAAGAACCGGGTCACTGACGGCCAAGTGCTCAGCCACGACGTCCGGTAGGGTGCGGACGTCCACGGCGAGGGTCGCGGCGAGACGGAGCAGAGCGGCCAGTGGACGGATCCGCAGCCGCTGGTGGCCACCGGACAGGAGCACCTTGCGGGACGCCCAGCCGTTCGGCTCGTCGTAAGGTTCTTCCCTACTCAGTCCTGAGGCCGCCACCCGGAGCAGCTCCGACAGTTCGTGCACCCGGTCGTCGGTCACGCCCAGCCGTTTCGCCAGTGCCTCAGCCGGCTCGTCCGGAACGACTTCGTCGTCCGTCTGGAAGCGGTCCGCGATCCAGCGGTGCACGAGCCACATGGCGACCGACGCCGCGTCCTCGACGCGGTCACGAGCCTGGCAATCGGTCAGCTTCCGCGCGATACGCCCGTGTTGCTCGACGATCTGCTCGTAGTGCCGACGGTGGGCCCGCGCCTGCGCGCGCCGCTCCAGCGTGTAGGGATCGGTCTCCGCCGCCTGGCTGAGCCGCTCGGCCCAGGCCACTTCATGCAGGAAGGGAGCCGCGACGAGCGCGACCACCTCGATCGCGGAGAGTGACGTGTCCTCCGATAACAGCAGGGGCAGCCTGTCGGAAAGCAGCCTGACCAGGAACGCGTCGTCCACCCACGGGTCGGGATGCGGCAGACGCTGCTGCGCGAGATGGACGGTACGGGCGCACTGTTCGACGAACACCGCCAGCGCGTCCTGAAAGCCGGGTACATGCGCCTGGTCCGATGCGGGTACGCGGTCCCACAACGACGTGGACCGAGCCGCCTCCAGCCAGGATTCGAGGAGGGGACGGCCGCTACAGATCTCGCTCTCCTTGGTCCCTGCCTCGGAGTAGTCGGTGCCGTAACGGATCCGTGGGCGTTGGATCAGACCGTGGCGCAGGGCCGCTTCTCTCGTGCGGGCGAGTGCGGTGTCGAAGACGGCCTGGACCGTTCGGGATGGCGTCAGCGGGCCGAGCGCGTCCGCCAGCCCGCGGGTGAAGAAGCTTCCGTCGGCCGTGTAGCCACAGCGTTCGCCGGCGGAGCACCCGGTCAGTACGGCGAAGCCGCCTTTCGGGGGGCCATAGTCGACGCTGGCGCCGAAGATCGCCCCGTCACTGGCGGTGTCCGTCCTGCAGGCGTCGATGAGCCAGACGACCGTGGCCGCAGGACAGTCCTTGAGCAGAGGACCGATGTTGGCCGGAAGGAGGGAGCTCAGGTAGGGCTCCCGCCAGTTTCCGTCGGATGGCGGGACGGCGTCGGCGGGGACCAGGTAGTCCGTGCGGTTGACGCGTAGGCCGTGGCCGGTGAAGTAGAGCAGGAGGGTGCCGCCTGCCGGCGTGTCGCGAGCCATCTCGTAGATGCTCGACCTGATCAGGCTGAGGCCCGCGTTGTGGAGCGACTCCACTTCGTAACCGGAGGCGTGCAGTGCCGTGCTCATCAGCCGCAGGTCGGCTTCGGCCGCCTCGCTGAGAGGTTCCAGCTCGTCGGCGGTCGCGGGCGCCTGCCCGACGCCGATGAGCAGGGCCCTGCGCGCTTCGTTCATGTCCCCGTTCCCCTCCTACGAGCAGGGGAACATGATGGCATCGCGGTCCGACAGCGGGGGCCGGAACGTTCCCCGAGCGGACTTCAGTAGCGGACCAGCGCCGTCGGCCCGCCCGCCGTCCCGATGGCGATGTGCGGCCGCCGCGCCGGGTCGGCCCACGTGAGGATCCGCCGCATCGCGTCCTTCGGCACGGAGACGCAACCGGCCGTCGCCCCGCGCCCGTTGACGTGGAGGAAGATGCCCGCGCCGCGCCCGCGCACCGGACGCTCGTAGTTGAAGCCGATGACGAGCGCGTGCGCGTACCGCTCGCCGTAGGTGATCAGGTGCTCCGACTCGGCGGCCCGGCAGTCGGCCGCGCGAGGTTCGCTCCAGCGGTTGTAGGAGCGCGAGTCGTTGTCCTGGCACCACCAGGAGTCCCGGTGCACCCGGCGGTACGGGTACGCCGTCCCGCGCGGCGCCGCCTCGATGCCGAAGGCGTACGGCAGGCCGTACACGCCCGTGGGCGTGGTGTTCGTGCCCTGCTCGCGGGAGGCGCCCGCGACGAGTCCGTTCGCTCCGAAGCGGGCCGGTGCGGAACCGGTCCTCACCCAACGCCCGCCGGTGCGGTCCCACCAGGTGACGGTGCCCGTCGTCGAGGTCCTCTTCGGGGCCACCGCGGTGATCAGCTGGGTGCCGCCGCCGGTGTCCGCCATCCGGGCCGGCAGCGGCGGCGGTGCGGGGGCGGGCGGCCCCGCGCCGAGCACGACGAGGGAGCAGACGGCGAGGGCGACGGCACCGGGGCGCATGCCTCAGACGGTAGAGGGGGGCAGCGGCAACGGCAGCCCGGGCAGTCCGTCCAGGCTGGTGGCGATGTGCTCCTTCTTGGTGAAGTAGGCGTCGAGGGAGGCGTCGTCCTCCCGCGCGAACCGCTTGCCGTGCAGATCACGGTCCTGCTCGTACGCCATGAAGGGCACCGCGTAACCACAGGTGTCACGGACCAGTTCGGCCGTGACGACGATGATCGCGCGCAGGCCGTGCTGCGTCGGGTCGATGTCCGGGAAGCGCGCGAGCAGTTCGCCGAAACGGGGGTCGTCGCGGAAGACCGGTTCGCCCTTGCCGTGCACGCGGACGATGTTCGGCGGGCCCTGGAAGGCGCACCACATCAGGGTGATCCGCTCGTTCTCCCGCAGGTGGGCGATGGTCTCGGCGTTGGAGCCGGCGAAGTCGAGGTAGGCCACGCGCTGCTCGTCGAGCACCGTGAAGGAGCCCCTGAGGCCCTTGGGGGAGAGGTTGATCGTGCCGTCGGCGGACAGGGGGGCGGTGGCGGTGAAGAAGACCGGCTGCGCCTCGATGAACGAGCGGAGCCGGCCTTCTATGCGCTCATAAGTCTTTCCCATGTCTAACGATTATGGGTGCATATCCTTCGCCTGTCTAAGGAATCGCGGGATCCGGTCACCTCTGCCGGATTCCGCGGGCGCCTGCCCGTGGCCGCCCCGGCCGGCGCTCACACGGGGCGGCCACAGCGCCTGTCACCTCACTTGGTGAGCGTGCAGGCGGCCAGGGAGTCCAGGCCGGCCGGACGCTCGGCCGTGCGGCCGATGGCGGTGGCGATGCGGTTGATCGCGGCGACGCGCTTGTCCTCCAGCGGGCCGAGGATGGCGTTCTGGACGAAGTTGGGTCCGCCCTGGCCGACGGTGTCGACGAGGCGCTTGTTGGCCTCTTGGATCTGGGTGTCCAGCTGGCCCAGGTTGCGGTCGACCTCGGCCTGGGCCGAGGCGGGGATCGCCGGCAGCTGGGAGGCCACGTCCGGGCAGCTGATCGTGCCGGCACCGGCGTTGCCCGCCTCGCCCGCACCCGCGCCCTCGCCCGCACCCTCTTCGGCGCCCGCGCCCGCGCCCGCCTCCGCGCCCGCACCGGCTTCGGCACCCGCACCGGCCTCGGCGCCCGCGCCCTCGCCGGCTCCCGCGCCCGCCTCCGCACCGGCGCCCGCCTCGCCGCCCGCCGCCTCGCCCGCTCCGGCGCCGCCGTCGGCGTTGAGCTGGCAGGCGGCGAAGGCCTCGAGCCCCTCGGGCTTCTCCGCGGCGCGGCCGATGGCCGTCTCGATGCGGTTCAGGGCGGCGACGCGCTTGTCCTCCAGCGGGCCGAGGATGGCGTTCTGGACGAAGTTGGGTCCGCCCTGGCCGACGGTGTCGACGAGGCGCTTGTTGGCCTCCTGGATCTGGGTCTGCAGCTGGGCGAGGTTGCGGTCCACCTCCGCCTGCGCCGAGGCGGGGATCGCCGGCAGCTGGCCGGTGACGTCCGGGCACGTGATGGTGCCGGGGCCCGCCAGCGTCCGGGCGTTCGTGCCGCCGCTCTTGGACGTCTCCCCGGCGAGGGCGAAGCCGGCGATCGCCGTGCCGGACAGCGCCACCGCGGCCGCGCCGCCGATGAACGCGACGCGACGCTTGTTGTACTTCGGAAGAGCCCTGGACATGGGGGTGCCTCACTAGGGGTCGGTGGGTCGTCGGTGTACAAACGCGGCGCCTGCGTTCGGCGAGAGGTACGGGTAAGCGGTTTCGCGCGTTCAACGGATCTTCAAATTCCCCGTGCCTGACCGGAAACCGCCCTCACCGCGAGGCAGATTGACGAATCATGCAGAGGTCTGCATAATCATGCAGGTCGCATCCCTACCCATCGAGGAGCGCAGCAGGTGAGCAGCAACAGCGGTGACGTCCGGCTCTGGGGCGGCCGATTCGCCGACGGTCCCGCCGAGGCCCTGGCGAAGCTGTCCGCGTCCGTCCACTTCGACTGGCGGCTCGCGCCGTACGACATCGCCGGTTCGCGTGCGCACGCGCGCGTGCTGCACAAGGCGGGCCTCCTCACGGAGGACGAGCTGACCCGCATGATCGCCGGGCTGGACCAGCTCGAGGCGGACGTCGCCGACGGCTCCTTCACGGGCACGATCGCCGACGAGGACGTGCACACGGCCCTGGAGCGCGGCCTGCTGGAGCGCCTCGGTCCCGACCTCGGCGGCAAGCTCCGCGCGGGCCGCTCCCGCAACGACCAGGTCGCCACCCTCTTCCGGATGTACCTGCGCGACCACGCCCGCGTCATCGGCGGTCTCATCGCCGAGCTCCAGGACGCGCTGATCGGCCTCGCCGAGGCCCACCCGGACGTGGCGATGCCCGGCCGCACGCACCTCCAGCACGCCCAGCCGGTCCTCTTCGCCCACCATGTCCTGGCCCACGTCCAGTCCCTCTCCCGGGACGCGGAGCGCCTGCGCCAGTGGGACGCGCGCACGGCGGTGTCGCCGTACGGCTCGGGCGCCCTGGCGGGCTCCTCCCTGGGCCTGGACCCCGAGGCGGTGGCGAAGGACCTCGGCTTCGAGCACGGCTCCGCTGGCAACTCGATCGACGGCACGGCCTCCCGCGACTTCGTCGCCGAGTTCGCCTTCATCACCGCGATGATCGGGGTCAACCTCTCCCGGATCGCCGAGGAGGTCATCATCTGGAACACGAAGGAGTTCTCCTTCGTGACCCTGCACGACGCGTTCTCCACCGGCTCGTCGATCATGCCGCAGAAGAAGAACCCGGACATCGCGGAGCTGGCCCGCGGCAAGTCCGGCCGCCTGATCGGCAACCTGACGGGTCTGATGGCGACCCTGAAGGCCCTGCCGCTCGCCTACAACCGCGACCTCCAGGAGGACAAGGAGCCGGTCTTCGACTCCATCGACCAGCTGGAGGTCCTGCTCCCCGCCTTCACCGGCATGATGGCCACGCTCACCGTCCACCGCGAGCGCATGGAGGAACTGGCCCCCGCCGGCTTCTCCCTCGCCACGGACATCGCCGAGTGGCTGGTCAAGCAGGGCGTCCCGTTCCGCGTGGCCCACGAGGTGGCCGGCGAGTGCGTGAAGGCCGCCGAGGCCGAGGGCAAGGAACTGGACGAGCTGACGGACGAGCAGTTCGCGAAGATCTCCTCCCACCTCACGCCGGAGGTGCGCTCGGTCCTCAACGTCCCCGGCGCCCTGGCCTCCCGCAACGGTCGCGGCGGCACGGCCCCGAGCGCGGTCGCGGTCCAGCTCGCCGAGGTGAAGCAGGACGTGGCGGCCCAGCACGAGTGGGCCCTGGCCAAGAAGAAGGGCTGAGAGGGAACGCCCCGTCCGGGGCGCGGGGAACTGCGCGAGCAAGCGACGACGACCCGCACCCGCCGAAACACAGCGAGAGCCGAGCTCCGAGGCGAAGGTCATCGCAGGTTACGTTGTTCGGAAGCCACCGTGAGCCGACCGAACGGAGCCGACGATGCCCTTCGCCCGCCTGGCCACAGCGACAACCCCCACCTGCCACATCGGCCTCGGCCTCGCCGCCGTCGGACGCCCCGGCTACATCAACCTCGGTCGGGAAGAAGACCTGGGGGACGACCGCAGCGTCGAGACGCTGCGCACCCGCACCCACGAACTCCTCGACGCCGCCTACGCCCAGGGTGTCCGCTACTTCGACGCCGCCCGCTCCTACGGCCGCTCCGAGGAGTTCCTCGCCGACTGGCTGAAGGACAGGCCCGGCCTCGACGACATCGTCATCGGCAGCAAGTGGGGCTACACCTACACCGCCGACTGGTCCACCGACGCCGAGACGCACGAGGTCAAGGACCACACCCTCGCCACCTACGAACGGCAGCGCGCCGAGAGCGACGCCCTGCTCGGCGACCGCCTGGACCTCTACCAGATCCACTCGGTGACCCCGGACAGCCCGGCCCTCACCGACAAGGAACTGCACGCCAAGCTCGCGGAGGCCGCCGCCCAGGGCCTCACCGTCGGCTTCTCCACCAGCGGCCCCGCCCAGGCGGACGCGATCCGCGCCGCCCTCGCCGTGACGGTCGACGGCGAACCCCTCTTCCGTACCGTGCAGTCCACCTACAACGCGCTGGAGACCTCCGCCGCCCCGGCCCTCGCCGAGGCGCACGACGCCGGGCTCACCGTGATCGTCAAGGAGGGCATGGCCAACGGCCGCCTCGCGGGGCCGCACGCCCCGGACGTCCTGAAGGAGATCGCCGAGCGGACCGGACTGGGCTGCGACGCCGTCGCCCTGGCTGTCATCCTGCGGCAGCCCTGGGCGGGTGTCGTGCTCTCCGGGGCCGCCACCACCAACCAGCTCGCCTCGAACCTGCACGCCGCCGTCGTCGACCTCGACGACGACCAGCTGACCCGCCTCGCCACGCTGGCCGAGGAACCGCACGCCTACTGGGAGCGGCGCGGCCGGCTGCCCTGGCACTAGTCATGCGCTGAGCCCCGACAGTCGTGACTCACGCATGAGTCACGCATGCCCAGTGTGAGACATTGATGTCTCATATGGGTTATGGTTGTCTCATGGCTGTCGATCCCGACCACGTGCTGCGCTCCGCCGCGGCCCTGCTGACCCGCAAATCCACCGCGACCATGGACGAGGTCGCGAAGGCCGCCGGGATCAGCCGCGCCACGCTGCACCGGCACTTCGCCGGACGGGACGCCCTCGTCCGCGCCCTGGAGTCGCTGGGCATCGAGGAGTGCCAGGCCGCGCTGGACGCGGCCCGGCTCGACGAGGGCACGGCGAGCGAGGCTGTACGCCGGCTCGTCGGGGCCGTCGAGCCCGTCGCCGGACTGCTCGCGTTCCTCTACACCGAGAACCAGCTGTTCGAGGGCGAGGGGCAGAACGCGGGCTGGGCCCGGATCGACGACCGGATCTCCGCCCTGTTCCGGCGCGGCCAGCTCGACGGCGAGTTCCGCATCGACCTCACGCCCGCCTGGCTCACCGAGGCGCTGTACGGCCTGATGGCCTCCGGCGCCTGGCTGGTGCACAGCGGCAAGGGCGCCCCCAAGGACTTCCAGCACATGATCGTCGAGCTGCTGCTCGGCGGCGCCGTACGGAGAGAGGAATCATGACCAGCACCCTGCAGCCGGCGTCGACCAGCGAGGCGGTGAAGCGCCCGGGCCGCTGGCTCGCGCTCGGCGTCCTCGTGCTCGCCGTGCTGCTGGTGGCCGTCGACGCCACCGTCCTCGGTCTCGCCACCCCCTACATCAGCGAGGACCTGAAGCCCACCGGCACGCAGCTCCTGTGGATCGGCGACGTCTACTCGTTCGTCATCGCCGGTCTGCTCGTCTCCATGGGCAGTCTCGGCGACCGGATCGGCCGCAAGCGGATCCTGCTCGTCGGTGCCACGGCGTTCGGCGCGATATCCGTGCTCAACGCCTACGCCACCACGCCCGAGATGATGATCGTCGCCCGGGCGCTGCTCGGTGTCGCCGGCGCGACCCTGATGCCGGCCACGCTCGCGCTGATCCGCAACCTCTTCCACGACCCCCGCGAGCGCAGTCTCGCCGTCGGCATCTGGGGCGCCACCGCCTCCGCCGGCACGGCCGTCGGGCCGATCGTCGGTGGGTTCCTGCTGGAGCACTTCTGGTGGGGCTCGGTCTTCCTGATCAACCTGCCCGTGATGGCCGTCCTGGTCCTCGTCGGGATCAGGCTGCTGCCCGAGTCGCGCACGGCGAACCCCGGCCCCTGGGACCTGGTCAGTGTGGTGCTGTCCCTGGTCGGCATGATCGGCATCGTGTACGCCGTCAAGGAAGCGGCGGCACACGGCTTCGCCTGGAGCACCCTGGCCGCCGGTCTGCTGGGCGCGGCCGCCCTCTGGGGATTCGTCCGCCGTCAGCTCAGGCTGCCGGCCCCGCTGCTGGACATGCGGTTGTTCGCCCACCGCGGCTTCAGCGGGGCGGTGCTCGCCGACCTGCTCACCATCCTCGGTCTGTCCGGGCTGGTGTTCTTCCTCTCGCAGTACCTGCAACTCGTCCAGGGCAGGCGCCCGTTCGAGGCGGGGCTGGCCGAACTGCCCGCCGCGATCGGTGCGGTGGTGGCCGGTCTGGTCGCGGGGCGCGCAGCCCGGCGCTTCTCCGTGCGGGTCGTCGTCTCCGGCGGCCTCGCGGCGATCGGCCTCGCCCTGGCCGCGCTCACGGTGATCGGCCAGTCCACCGGCTATCCGCTGCTCGGGGCGGCGCTGCTCGTGGTCGGCGTCGGTGCCGGTTTCTCGTTCACCGTGACCGCCGACGTGATCCTCTCCAGCGTGCCCAAGGAGCAGGCGGGCTCCGCGTCCGCCGTGTCCGAGACGGCGTACGAACTCGGCGCCGCCCTCGGCATCGCGGTGCTCGGCTCGATCGTGACCGGCGTCTACCGCGACTTCACCGGCCCCGCGGGCACCCCGGACGCGGCCCACGAGTCGCTGGGCGGCGCCGTCGAGGCCGCCGCGGGCATGCCCGCGCACACCGCCGCGACCATGCTGGACGCCGCCCGCACGGCCTTCGTCGACGGCCTGGCCCTGGCCGCGGGCGTCGGAGCGGCGGTGCTGCTCGCCGCGGCGGTGGCGGCGTGGTTCCTGCTGCGGGGGCAACGGCTGGAGAGCGGCGGGACGGAACACCCGTAGCCCCACGGCGCTGCCCGGCCCGGCACCGGCTTTAAGCCCGTTTTCGCCCTCGCCTGATGGTCTTGGCTCCGTACCCGACGTCGTTCCCCACGGCCGAAGGAGCCACCGACCATGACACGTCGTACCAAGAAGGCGATCGTCACCGTCTCCGTCCTGGCCGCCGCAGGCCTCGCCGGCGGTGGTGCCGCACTCGCCGCGGAGGGTGACGAGCCGCCGCGCGAGCAGGTCAGGTTCGTCGTCGAGGAGGGCACGCCGTCCGGCGGGGCGAACGGCGAGGACTGCCCGTGGAAGGACGGCGGCACCGCACCGCGCGGCGGCGACCCCGCCTCGGAGCTGTGACCGTGCCGGCCGACGGCGTGAACCCCGACGGCAAGCTCCTGGAAGAGGCCCTCTTCGAGGTCAAACGGGTGATCGTCGGCCAGGACCGCATGGTGGAGCGGATGTTCACCGCGGTCCTGGCCCGCGGCCACTGCCTGCTGGAGGGCGTGCCGGGCGTCGCCAAGACGCTCGCCGCGAAGACGCTGGCGCACGTCGTGGGCGGCCGGTTCGCCCGGCTCCAGTTCACCCCCGACCTGGTCCCCTCCGACATCACCGGCACCCGCGTCTACCGGCCCTCCCGGGAGACCTTCGACATCGAACCCGGCCCGGTCATCGCCAACGTCGTCCTGGCCGACGAGATCAACCGCGCCCCCGCCAAGGTGCAGTCCGCCCTGCTGGAGGTGATGGGCGAGCACCAGGTCTCCATCGGCGGCACCACGCTCCCCGTGCCCGAGCCGTTCCTCGTGCTCGCCACCCAGAACCCGATCGAGTCCGAGGGCGTCTACCACCTCCCCGAGGCCCAGCGCGACCGCTTCCTGCTCAAGGTGGAGGTCACCGCGCCCAGCGAGTCCGAGGAGCTCGCCATCCTGTACCGGATGAGCGTCGACCCGCCCCGCCCGCGCCGGGTCCTCACCCCCGAGCGGCTGGTCGCGCTCCAGCGCGGCGCCGACGAGGTGTTCGTGCACCACGCCGTCGCCGAGTACGCCGTACGGCTCGTCTGCGCGACCCGCGACCTGGCCGGCCCGGAGCGGCGGCTGGCCCACGGCGCCGGTCCGCGCGCCACCCTCGGCCTGGTCGCCGCCGCCCGCGCCCTGGCCCTGCTGCGGGGCCGCGGCTACGTCCTGCCCGACGACGTGGGCGACCTGGCCCACGAGGTCATCGGGCACCGTCTGGTCCTGTCCTTCGACGCGCTCGCCGACGGAGTGACCGGAGCGGTGATCGTCGACGAGGTGCTCGCCTCCGTGGAACAGCCGCGGATCAGCCCCCGCCAGGCCGCCGAGGAGGCCGTGGCATGACCCCCACCCTCGGTGAACTCACGCCCGAGCAGGCGCTGCGCCACCTGGAACTGCTCTTCACCCGCCACCCCGACGGCCTGCTCCAGGGCGACCACCCCTCCCTCGTGCCCGGGCCCGGCGAGGAGATGGCGGAGACCCGGCCGTACGTCATCGGGGACGACGTCCGCCGGATGGACTGGAACGCCACCGCCCGCACCACCGTCCCGCACGTCCGCCTCACCCTCGCCGACCGCGAACTCACCACCTGGATCGTCCTCGACGCCTCCGCCAGCATGGACTTCGGCACCGCCCGGATGGAGAAGCGGGACCTCGCGGTGGGCGCGGCGGCCGCGGTCGCCTTCCTCACGGAACGAGCCGGCAACCGACTCGGCGCCCACATCGCCGGGCCGGGCGGCAGCCGGCACATCCCGCCCCGCAGCGGCCGCCGCCACCTGCTCGCCCTGCTGCGCACCGCGCTGGAACGCCCGCGCGTCACCCCCGGCCCTCCGGCGCACCACCTCGCCGACGCCCTGCACCCCCTGCGCGCGCTGCCCGCCCGCGGTCTGGTCGCCGTGATCTCCGACTTCCTGGAGACGGGCTGGGAGCAGCCCCTGAAGACCGTGGCCCGCCGCCACCAGGTCCTCGCCGTGGAGATCGTCGACCCGCGCGAGCTGGACCTGCCGAACGTCGGGCTCCTCACCGTCGTCGACCCGGAGACCGGACGACGGCGAGAGGTCTCCACGCACAGCCGGGGCCTGAGGGAGCGCTACCAGCGCGCCGCACTGGAACAGCGGGCACTGATCCGGCAGTCCATCCGCCGCGCGGGCGCGGCCCACCTGCGGCTGCGCACCGACCGGGACTGGGTGCGCGACGTCGTCCGCCATGTCGAGACCCAGCGCCGCCGGGCCGGCGGCGGAGCCGCGTGAAGGAGGAGGCACGATGAGTCTGCGCTCACCCGGCTGGCTCCTGCTGCTCGTCCCGCTCGCCGGCCTGATCGCCGCCTACGTCCTGGTCCAGCGCCGGCGCAGCCGCTACGCCGTCCGCTTCACCAACCTCGACCTGCTCGACAAGGTCGCCCCCCGCCGCCCGGGCTGGCGCCGGCACGTCCCCGCCGCCGTCTTCTGCGCCACACTCGCCCTGCTCGTGCTGGGCTTCGCGCGGCCGACGGCCGACGTGCAGGTCCCTCGGGAGCGGGCCACCATCATGGTCGCCTTCGACACGTCCGGGTCCATGGAGGCCACCGACGTCGAACCCACCCGCTTCGTGGCCGCCCAGCGCGCCGCCCTCGCCTTCGTCGACCGGCTGCCCGAACGGTTCAACACCGGACTCGTCTCCTTCAACGGCTCCGCCACGGTCGCCGTGCCCCCGACCACCGACCGGGCGCTGCTGCGCTCGGCCATCGAACAGCTCACCCTCGGCCAGGCCACGGCGATCGGCGACGCCGTCGTCGCCGCCCGCGACGCCATCCGGGCGCTCGACCGGCGGGCCGCGACCGAACCGCCGCCCGCCCACATCGTGCTGCTGTCCGACGGCGCCAACACCTCCGGCCGCACGGTCGAGTCGGCGGCCGAGGAGGCGGCCCGCGACCGCATCCCCGTCTCGACGATCGCCTACGGCACCGAGGACGGCGTCGTCGACCTCGGCGGCGGCCGCATCCTCCAGGTCCCCGTCGACGGCCCCGCCCTGGAGAACCTGGCCTCGCGCACCGGCGGCGACTACCACGAGGCCGCCAGCGGAGAGGAACTCCAGGCGGTCTACGAGGACATCGGCAGCTCCGTCGGCCACCGCACCGAGGAACGCGAGATCTGGCAGTGGTTCGTCGCCGCCGGCCTGGTCACGGCGCTGGTGACGGCCGCGACCTCCCTGCTGTGGTTCTCACGGCTCCCCTGACGAAGGAGGCAGGACCGTGCGCGACCGTCACCCCCGCACCGGCCTGGGAAAGCCCCGGGGCCCGTCGTTCCTCCCGGGCCGCCCGCGCCCCGGCCCCGAGCCGCCCGCACCACCGGCCCCACCGCGGCCCCATGCCGGGCAGCCCCCGCCCGCCCAGCCTCCGCCCACCCGGCCTCCGCTCACCCCGGCACACCCGACCCGCCGCCCTCTCGCCACCGCCGTCCTGGCCGCCGTCCTCGCGGGCGGTCTCGCCGGGTACGCCGCCGGGGCGCTCGGCGACGAGGACCCCGCCCCCGCCTCCGCACCGGCCGCCCGCGCCCCGGGCGACCTCCAGGCCGTCGCCGCCCGGGTGCTGCCCAGCGTGGTCTCCGTCCGGACGGACCGCGGCCAGGGCTCCGGGTTCGTCTTCGACGACCGGGGGCGCATCCTCACCAACGCCCATGTGGTCCAGGGCAGTTCACGCGTGTCCGTCGAGCTCCAGGACGGCCGCCGCCTCAGCGCCGAGGTCATCGGCGACGACCCCGACCACGATGTCGCCGTACTGGAACCGGAGACCTCCCGGGGCCTGCGCGCCGCCCGGCTCGCCACCGGCACCCGCCCGGCCGTCGGCGACCCGGTCCTGGCCATCGGCTCCCCGCTCGGCCTGAGCGGCACCGTCACCTCCGGCATCGTCAGCGCCCTGGACCGCTCCGTCCGGCTCGGCGAGGGGAGCGGGGGAGGGCCGCGGCGGGCCCTGCAGACCGACGCCTCGATCAACCCCGGCAACTCCGGCGGGCCCCTGGTCGACGACGAGGGCCGGGTCATCGGCATCAACACGGCCATCGCGACGTTGGACCAGGAAAGGGGCGGTTCCATCGGCATCGGCTTCGCGATCCCCGTGGGCGACGCGGTGGAGTCCGCCCGGACCATCATCGACGGTGGCTGAAGGGGGCCCCGCCCATGCGACTGCTGGTCGTCGAGGACGAGGAGGACCTCGTCGTCGCCCTGAAGGTGGGCCTGACCAAGGCCGGCTACGCGGTCGACGCCGCCCCGGACGTCGACACCGCGACCGAGAAGCTCGCCGTGAACGACTACGACCTGGTCCTGCTCGACCTCAACCTGCCCGACGGCGACGGCTTCTCGGTCTGCCGCGCCATCCGCGCCACCCCCGGCGGCCCCCGCATCCTGATGCTCACCGCCCGCGACCGCCTCGCCGACCGGGTCCGCGGCCTCGACGAAGGCGCCGACGACTACCTCGTGAAACCCTTCGCGCTGCCCGAGCTCCTCGCCCGCATCCGCGCCCTGCTGCGCCGGGAGGACGGCGGCACCTCCGTGGTCGAGGTCGGCGAGCTCCGCCTGGACACCGCCCGCTTCGAGGCCTACCGAGGGGAGCGCCGGCTCACCCTCACGCCCAAGGAGTTCGGCGTCCTGCACTACCTGATGACCCGCCCCGGACGCGTCGTCCCGGCCGAGGAACTGCTCGAGCACGTCTGGGACGAGCACGCCGACCCGTTCACCAACACCGTCCGCGTCACCGTCGGCTCCCTGCGCCGGAAGGTCACCGGCGAGGGCGAGCCGCTCATCGAGACGGTGATACGGCAGGGCTACCGCCTCAAGGAGACGCCGTGATGAAAGCGTTCCGGCCGGCCGGGGCCCGGATGCGGCTGCCCGCCTTCACCCACACCATCCGCTTCCGCCTCACGGTCCTCTACTCCGGCCTGCTCTTCCTGCTCACCGCCCTCGTCCTCGGCGCCACCTACTTCGCCGTCCGGCGCAGCGGCGAGGCCCGCCCGGTCAGCAGGCAGTTCCGGGCCGAGAAGTACGTCAACGGCGTCTACATGGGTGAGTTCGACGCCGTGAAGCTCCAGGAGGTCGAGGCGGCCGTCACCTACGAGACCCTCGCCAACCTCCGCGGCTTCTCCTTCCTCGTCCTCGGCGCCCTCGCCGTCGCCAGCCCCGTCATCGGCTGGATCCTCGCCGGCCGCGCCCTGCGCCCCGTCCGCGCGATCTCCCGCACGGCCGCCGACATCCAGGCCACCGACCTCTCCCAGCGCATCCGCCTCACCGGCCCCAAGGACGAGCTGCGGGACCTCGCCGACACCGTCGACTCCATGCTCGACCGCCTGGACGAGGCCTTCCGCGCCCAACGCCAGCTCATCGACGACGCCTCCCACGAGCTGCGCAGCCCACTGGCGATCATCCGCGCCAACGTCGACGCCGTCCTCACCGCAGAGGACTCGGACGAGGAGGACCGCCGTATCGCCGCGCGCAGCGTCGACCGGGCCACCACCCGTATGACCCGACTGGTCGAGGACCTCCTGGCCACGGCCCGCCGCAGCGCCCCCGCCCTGGCGGACGCGGACGTGGACCTGTCGGCGGCGGCCGCCGAGGCCTGCGAGGAGTTCGCCCCGCTGGCCGCCGAGCGGGGCCTCGCCCTGCACCGCGGCCTCACCCCCGGCCTCACGGTCATCGGCGACCACGACGCCCTGCGCAGGGCCGTCGGCAACCTGCTCTCGAACGCGGTACGGCTGGCCCCGCCGGGCTCCCGCATCACCGTCGCGGCGGGCCGGGACGGCTCCTGGCTCTGGACGGCCGTACGGGACGAGGGCCCGGGCATCGGCGACGACGACCGGGCGAGGGTCTTCGACCGCTTCTGGCGGGCCGGGGGCAACAGCAGAGGCCGAGACCGTCATGCCGGTCTCGGCCTCGCGATCGTCCGCCAGATCGTGGAATCCCACGGCGGCCAGGTCCGTCTGTTCTCCCAGGTGGGGGAGGGCTCGACGTTCGTCCTGTGGCTCCCGGCCCGGGGAACCGGCCGAACGAACGGAGACCCGCCGGAGGACACGCCTCTCTAGAGCCGCGGGACACGCCCCTCCGGGAGCGGGGACCTACGCCGCTTCCTTCGCCTTGCTCGCGTACATGTCCACGTACTCCTGCCCGGACAACCGCATGACCTCGGCCATCACCGAGTCCGTCACGGCCCGCAGCACGTAGCGGTCGCGGTCCATCCCCTCGTACCGGGAGAACTCCATCGCCTCGCCGAACCGCACGGTGACCCGGCCCGGCCGGGGCAGGCCGGCCCCGCCCGGCTGGAGCTTGTCCGTCCCGATCATGGCGAACGGCACCACCGGAGCGCCCGTCATCAGCGTCAGCCGGGCGATACCCGTCCGCCCCCGGTACAGCCGCCCGTCGGGCGACCGCGTCCCCTCCGGGTAGATCCCGAACACGCGGCCCTCTTCCAGCACCCGCCGCCCGGTCATCAGCGCGGCGACACCGCCCCGGCCGCCGTCGCGGTCCACCGGGATCATGCCGACACCGGTGAAGAACCAGGCCATCAGCCGGCCCTTGAGCCCCTTGCCGGTCACGTACTCGTCCTTGCCGATGAAGAAGACCTGCCGGTCGCAGACCAGCGGCAGGATCATCGAGTCGATGAACGTCAGGTGGTTGCCGGCCAGGATGACCGGGCCGTGGCCGGGAATGTGCTCCGCACCCTCCACCTGTGGGCGGAACATCAGGCGCATGATCGGGCCGAGCACTGCCTTGATGAGCGCGAAGCGGGACAACGGACCCTCCGGTGTCAAGGGATGCTGTATGAGTCTGTGCAGGTGAGGACGATACTCGCGGCCCCGGGGGTCGCGCACATCGGGCACGGCGACTTCACCGAGGCCTTACGCACTGTTGACGCGTGTTTACCTGCGGTGGCGTGTCGCCGACCGTCCGTAACACGCCCGCCACGATGTGACGGACATCGCCTCCCCGCACCGGACGCGTTCCCCGAACGGCCCCACCGAATCGAACAGGAGCGGACGAGCCGTCAGTTCGCCACCCCCTCCCGCCACTACGACATCCCACGTCACCCGCGTGTTCCGCCCGGAGTCTCCCACCCGTCATGTACGCGCCCCTACGATCGGCGCGCACAGACGGGCCGACGGCAGGGAGGGCGCTCATGGGAACGCAGGAGTCGAACGAGGAAACGAACCGGACCGGACGACGGGCCCTGCTCGGCGCGGCGGTGCTCGGCGCCGGCGGAGCGGTCCTCGGCGTGACCGGCACGGCCAGAGCCGACGCCCCCCGGCACGGCGGTGGCGTGCGGAGCCTGCCCAAGCCGACGATCGTCGGTCACCGCGGGGCCAGCGGCTACCGCCCGGAGCACACCCTCGGCTCCTACCAGCTGGCCCTCGACATGGGCGCCGACATCGTCGAGGCGGGCGACCTCGTGCCGACCAGGGACGGACACCTGGTCTGCCGCCACGAGCCGGAGATCGGCGGCACCACCGACGTGGCCGACCATCCCGAGTTCGCGGACCGCAGGAAGGCCAAGCTGCTCGACGGCGTCTCCACCACCGGCTGGTTCACCGAGGACTTCACGCTCGCCGAGCTGAAGACCCTGCGGGCGGTCGAGCGCATCCCGGCCAACCGCCCCCACAACACCCTCTACAACGGCCGCTGGGAGATCCCCACCTTCGAAGAGGTCCTGAAGTGGCAGGACGAGCAGACCCGCAGGCGCGGCAAGCAGGTGTGGATCTACCCCGAGCTCAAGCACCCCACCTACTTCCGCAAGCAGGGCCTCCCGCTGGAGGAGCGCGTCGCCAAGCTGCTGCGCAAGTACCGCAAGGACCGGCGGACCTCGCCGGTCATCCTCCAGTCGTTCGAGCCGACCAGCATCGAGCGCCTGAACAAGCTCGTGGACAACCCGCTGGTCGTCCTGCTGTCGTCGGCGGACTCCCGCCCGTGGGACTTCGTCGAGACGGGCGACCCGCGCACGGTCGCGGACCTGATCAAGCCGGCCGGCCTGCGGGAGATCGCCTCCTACGCGCAGGGCATCGGCCCGACGCTCGACCTGGTCATCCCGCGTGACGCCAAGGGCAACCTGACCCGGCCGACCACGCTCGTCTCGGACGCGCACAAGGTGGGGCTGATCCTGCACCCGTGGACCCTGCGCAACGAGAACCCCTTCCTGCCCGCGAACTTCCGCAAGGGCACGGACGCGGACGCCTACGGCGACGTCTTCGGCGCGTACCAGGCGTACTTCGCGACCGGTATCGACGGTGTCTTCACCGACCAGCCCGACACGGGCCTGCTGGCCCGGGAGGCCTTCCTCGCCGACTGAGCCCCGCACGGAGCGAACGTCAACACATCAGCTCACACCCTCCGGTCGAGTGAGCTTCGGCCGCCCGGGCAACCCGCCGCCCGGGCGGCTGCGTCGCTCCGCATATGACGCACGACCTGGTCACCTCCCTGCGCCCGCTGCTCACCGCCGAGGCCTCCGCGGAGGCATATGCCGCTGGAGCCGAGCCGGGGGACCTGGAGCAGGCGGTCTGGCTCCGCCTGCTGGAGCGTCTCGACGCCGAGGGCCCGCCACGGGACCCCCAGGAATGGCTCCGCCGGGCGGTCCGCTCCGAGGCGCGCCGCAGCCGCCGTACGAGCCGACTCGAACGGCCGTACGTCGTCGAACCGGCCGACGACCCGGACCGGGAGCCCGAGCAGCTCGCCCTCGCCGCCGCCCGCGGCCGTGCCCTGCGCGAGGCCGTGCGGCGCCTTCCCGGCCGCTGCCCCCGGCTCATGGAGGCCCTGCTCTCTCCCGAGGACCTGACCTACCGGGAAATCGCAGGGGAGTTGGGTATCTCACAGGGGAGTCTTGGTCCGGAACGTTCCAGATGCCTGGGATGTCTGCGCAGATTGCTCGCACCGGAGGTTGCGGCCCGTTGAGGACGGGGATAGGAGTGAGGAACGACAGGTGATCAGATGAGCGGGAGGCGTGCGCACATGGGCATGAGCGTGACCATCTCTGCGGCGACCGAGCAGGACGCCGAGCAGATTTTCAGGCTGCAGTACCTGTGCTTCCAGACGGAGGCGGCGCTGTACGGGAACTACCGCATCGACCCGCTCGTCCAAACCCTCGACTCGGTCCGCGAGGAAGTCGTCCGGGACTGCGTCTTCGTCGCCCGGCTCGGCGAGGAGGTCGTCGGCTCGGTCCGCGGCTCGATCACCGAGGACGGCGCGGCCGCGATCGGCAAGCTCTGCGTCCACCCCCGCCTCCAGGGACACGGCATCGGTGCCCGTCTCCTCCGGGCGGCCGAATCGGCCCTGACCGACCGGCACGGCGCGACCCGCTTCCGCCTCCACACGGGCCACCGCAGCGAGGGCAACCTCCGCCTCTACCGCAAGGTCGGCTACGAGACGGTGGGCACGTCCCAGGGCGCGGACGGCATCCCGATGATCGTCCTGGAGAAGCCGGCCAGTACCTACGCGGCGACGGCTTGATGACCGGCTTTTAGGGGCGCGGGGAACTGCGCGAACAACCACGACGCACCCGCGGCCGCCTGATCACCTCAGGCGGCATCCCCCTCCCGCGAACGCGACTTCCGCAGCCAGTAGATCGCCGACACCGGCAAGAGAATCGGGATGAACACGTACCCCATCCCGAAGTCCGACCACACGGTCGCATCGGGAAACGCCGACGGCTCGATCAACGTCCACGTCCCCACCGTCAGCACACCCACCAACTCGGCGACACAGCACGCCAGCGCAGCCTTCCGCGCCGTCTCCCCTCCCCGCACCAGCGAGTACGTGATGAACCCGTACACGACACCGGCCACGGCCGACAGCGAGTACGCGAGCGGCGCCCGGTCGAACTCCGTGGCGATCTGATACGCGGAACGCGACACCGCCCCGACGACCATCACGCCGTACAGCCACACCAGCAGCGTGCCCGGCCCGCTGATCAGCCGCCGCCGGGCCACCTCAGCCTCCCCAGATGTCATAGAGCCGCACCTCCAGCACCGCCAGCACCACACCGCCCGCGGCGACCGTCACCGAGCCCCACCGGGTCCGCTCGGCCAGCGACATGAACCCGGCCGCCGGGACACAGGCGAACGCCCCCAGCAGATACGCCACGAAGATCGTCGTGCCCTGCTCCGGCTTCTCGCCCCGCGCCAGCAGCACGATCCCCGCGATCAGCTGGACCAGCGCCAGCAGCGTGACCACGGCCATCCCGATGAAGTGCCAGTCCTTCGTCGGCTGGTCCCGGTAGGCCGCCCAGCCGCACCAGGCGGCGAGCAGCAGCGCGGCGACGCCGGTCACCAGCGTCAGGGCATCAAGCATGCTGCGACCTTATTACGGCCGAAAAGGCCCGATGCCGCCGCCCCTGGCCTGCACCGTAGGGTCGAGAGCATGAAGATCCACGCGCAGGCCCTGCTGTTCGACAACGACGGAACCCTCGTCTCCTCCCTCGCCTCGGTGGACCGCTGCTGGACGCGGTGGGCCACGGAGTACGGGATCACGGCCGAGGAGTTCGCCCGGGTCGAGCTGCACGGCCGGCCGGCCGCCGAGATAGCCGCCGACCTGCTGCCCGCCCACGTCGTGCCGGAGGCCGTCGCACGGATCGAGGACCTGGAGGTGGAGGACGTCCCGAACGGCGGTGTGCACCTGCTGCCGGGCACCCGCGCCTTCCTCGACTCCCTTCCGGCCGAACGCTGGGCCGTCGTCACCTCCGCCACCCGGCGGCTCGCCGAGGCCCGGCTCGACGCCGTCGGCATCCTGCCCAAGACGCTCGTCGCCGCCGACGACATCACCCGCGGCAAGCCCGACCCCGAGCCCTACCTGCTCGCCGCCCGCACCCTGGGCGTCGACCCCGCCCGCTGCGTGGTCTTCGAGGACGCCCCCGCGGGACTCGCGGCCGGCCGCGCCGCCGGCATGACCACCGTGGCGTTGACCACAACCCACCAGGCCCACGAACTCCACGCCGATCTGGTCGTCGAGGACCTGTCGGCCCTGTCCGCACTGGTCACCGAGCAGGGTGTGGAGATCTCCCTCCGCGGCTGACGCGTCCCGGCCCTTGTCCACCGCTGTCCAGCATCCGGACAGCGGCGGCTTGTCAGGACCGTACGCATGTTTTACTGACGGCATGACCACGACGAGCGACCGCATCCCCGCGACCGAGGCGACCCTGACGCCCGGTGCTCGTTGTATGTGTCGAATGTGCGCCTTCTAGAGGGCCCCCGCACCACCCCCTGAGCTCGCGCCCCGAAGCGAGACCGCGGCATGTCCGCACGCCCCGAGCGGTGCGTGACGCCCGCCGCCCGCGCACATGTTCTCCCCGGTTCCCCGCCCAGCGAGAACCGTGTCGCGTCCCTGAACGAATGCCCCTGTGTCCGGGCACACCCACGCCCGCGCACTCGACAGTGACGGAAACCCACGTGATCACCACAACGGGCCTCACCAAGGTCTACCGTGCACGCGGCCGCGAGGTCACCGCCCTGGACGGCGTCGACCTGCACGTCCGCGAAGGCGAGGTGTACGGCGTCATCGGCCAGTCCGGCGCCGGCAAGTCCTCGCTCATCCGCTGCGTCAACCTGCTGGAACGCCCCACCTCCGGCACCGTGACCGTCGCCGGGCAGGACCTCACCGCCCTGGCCGGCCGCGGCCCGCGCGCCGGGAAGGAACTGCGCCGGGCGCGCAGCCGGATCGGCATGGTCTTCCAGCACTTCAACCTGCTGTCCTCGCGCACCGTCCAGGACAACGTCGAACTCCCGCTGGAGATCCTCGGCAAGTCCGGGCAGGAACGCTCCCGCAAGGCCCTGGAACTGCTCGACCTGGTCGGCCTCGCCGACAAGGCGGGGGCCTACCCGGCGCAGCTGTCCGGCGGTCAGAAGCAGCGCGTCGGCATCGCCCGCGCCCTCGCCGGCGACCCCAAGGTGCTGCTGTCCGACGAGGCCACCAGCGCCCTGGACCCCGAGACCACGCGCTCGATCCTGGCGCTGCTGCGCGACCTGAACCGGCAGCTCGGTCTGACCGTGCTGCTCATCACCCACGAGATGGACGTCGTGAAGTCGGTCTGCGACTCGGCCGCGCTCATGGAGAACGGCCGCATCGTCGAGTCGGGCACGGTCAGCGAGCTCCTCGCCACCCCCGGCTCGGAGCTGGCCGCCGCGCTGTTCCCGCTCGACGGCGAGGCCTCCGGCGAGGACCGCACCGTCGTCGACGTCACCTTCCAGGGCGAGAGCGCCACCCAGCCCGTCATCTCGCAGCTCGCCCGCACCTACAACATCGACATATCGATCCTCGGCGCCGCCATCGACACCGTCGGCGGCCTCCAGGTCGGCCGGATGCGCATCGAACTGCCCGGCCGCTACGAGGACAACGTCGTGCCGATCGGCTTCCTGCGCGAGAAGGGCCTGCAGATCGACGTGCCGGGCCGCGAATCCGCGCTGGTGAAGGAAGGTGCCAAGTGACCTGGTCCGAGATGCAGCCCCTGCTGGAACAGGCGTGTTGGGACACGCTCTACATGGTCGGCTGGTCCACGCTCATCGCCGTCGTCGGCGGACTCCCGCTCGGCATCCTGCTGGTCCTCACCGACCGTGGCGGCCTCCTGCAGAACCTGGTCGCCAACAAGGTCATCGGGCAGGTCGTGAACATCGCCCGCTCCCTGCCGTTCATCATCCTGATGGTCGCGCTGATGGGGTTCACCCGCCTCATCACCGGTACGACCATCGGCGTCGAGGCGGCCATCGTGCCGCTCGCCGTCGGCGCCATCCCCTTCTTCGCGCGCCTGGTCGAGACGGCCGTCCGCGAAGTGGACCACGGGCTCGTCGAGGCCGTGCAGGCCATGGGCGGCGACACCTGGACCGTCGTCCGCAAGGTCCTCGTGCCCGAGTCCCTGCCCTCGCTGATCTCCAGCACCACGACCACCATCGTGGCCCTCATCGGCTACTCGGCCATGGCGGGCACCGTCGGCGCCGGCGGCCTCGGGGACCTCGCCATCCGCTACGGCTACCAGCGCTTCGAGACCGGGCTGATGTGGATCACCGTCGCGATCCTCGCGGTCGTCATCTCCCTCATCCAGTTCGCCGGCGACTACGCGGCCCGCTCCCTGCACCGCCGCGGCGCCCACTCGGGACCCGCCCCGAAACTGCGGCTGCTCAAAGCCGCCTCCTAGACCCCCCGTTCACCCACAACGGGGTCGCACCCTCGCAAGGCCATAAGGAAAGGCACTTTTCGTGCGTAACACCGCCAAGATCACCACCGCCGCCCTGGCCGCCGGAGCCCTCACCCTCGGGCTCAGCGCCTGCGGCGCCGGGAGCTCCGGCACCGACGGACCTCTGATCGTCGCCGCCAGCCCCGTCCCGCACGCCGAGATCCTGAACTACGTCAAGGACAACCTGGCGAAGAAGGAGGGCCTGGACCTCCAGGTCAAGGAGTTCACCGACTACGTCACCCCGAACACGGCGACGCAGGACGGCTCCGTCGGCGCCAACTACTTCCAGAACAAGCCGTACCTCGACGACTTCAACAAGAAGAACGGCACCGACATCGTGCCCGTCGTCACGGTCCACCTGGAACCGCTCGGCCTCTACTCCCACAAGGTCAAGAAGGCCGACGACCTGAAGAGCGGTGCGACCGTCGCCATCCCCAACGACACCGTCAACGAGGCCCGCGCCCTCAAGCTCCTCGCCGCCGACGGGCTCATCACGCTCAAGGCGGGCGTCGGCAACGAGGCGACCCCGTCCGACATCACCGAGAACCCCAAGAACCTCAAGTTCAAGGAGCTGGAGGCGGCCCAGACCCCGCGCTCCCTCGACGACGTGGACGCCGCCGTCGTCAACGGCAACTACGCCATCGAGTCCGACCTCAAGCCCTCCGAGGACGCCCTCGTCCTGGAGTCCCCGAAGAACAACCCCTACGGCAACTTCCTCGCCGTGAAGAAGGGCAACGAGGACGATCCGCGGGTGAAGAAGCTCGCCAAGCTCCTCACCTCGCCCGAGGTGAAGAAGTTCATCCAGGACAAGTACGCCGGCTCCGTGCTCGCCTCCTTCTGAGCCCGCCTCCGGCACCCGCCACGGCCGGGGTCCTCCCTCACCCGGTGGGGAGGGCCCCGTGGTGCGGATCAGTGCTTTCATGCTGCATGCTGGGCAGTTCAGCAGGCCCTGAAGGTTCACCGACGGTTACGGAGCGGCGCATGACGAGCACCTTCCCCAACATCTCCATCAGCACGGAGCGGTTGGTCCTGCGCCCCTTCGAGGAGCCGGACATCCAGGCGTTCGCCGACATGATGAACGACGAACTCGTCACCGCGTGGACCTCCGTCCCGCGGCCCTACACCGAGGCCCACGCCCGCGCCTGGATCACCGAACAGGCCCCCGCCGAGCGGACCGAGGGACGCGGCATCGTCTTCGCCGTCACCGAGTTCCTCACCCAGCGCCTCGTCGGCATCGTCCACCTCAAGAACACCGACTGGCGGGTCCGCTCCAGCGAGATCTCCTACGTCATCGCCCCCTGGGCCCGCGGCGAGGGCTACGCCTCCGAGGCGGCGCTCGTCACGGCGCAGTGGCTCTTCAACGACCAGAAGTTCGAGCGCCTCGAACTGCGCACCGCGGCCGACAACACCGCCTCCCAGCAGGTCGCCCAGAAGATCGGCTGTATCAGCGAGGGCGTCCTGCGCGGCGCCTGGATAGCGCGGACCCGGACGGACAACGACGAGTGGACCGAGGTCCGCACCGACCTGATCGTCTGGAGCCTGCTCCCCGAGGACCTGGAGGGCGTCGGCGACCAGCTGCCCGACGGCTTCACGTCCTTCGGCGAGTGGAACTGACCGGAACCACCCGGAGGCAGACGGCGACGACAGCACCGGCGCCCCCTCCGACACCTCCACCGGGTACCCTCACGGAGCCCGCCCTCGGGCGGTTCCCCGCAACGACACGCAGACGACCTGCGAAAACCCCTGGAGACTGACGACGATGGCCGACCGGGTCACGGTGATCGGCTGGGACGGTTCGCCGCTGACCGCCGCGGCGAGCGCCGCCCTCGGCGCCGCCACGCTCGTGGCGGGCGCAGCCCACCACCTGGCGCTCCCCGAGGTACCCGCCGGCGCCGAGCGCATCCGCCTCGGCAGCGTCGCCCTCGCCGCCCGCCGCATCGCCGCCCACCGCGGCACGGCCGTCGTGCTCGCCGACGGCGACCCCGGCTTCTTCGGCGTCGTACGCACCCTGCGCGCCCCCGAGTTCGGCCTCGAGGTCGAGGTCGTCCCCGCCGTCTCCTCCGTCGCCGCAGCCTTCGCCCGCGCCGGTATGCCCTGGGACGACGCACAGGTGGTCGTCGCACACCGCCGCACCCTGCGACGCGCGGTGAACGTATGCCGGGCCCACACCAAAGTCGCCGTGCTCACCTCACCCGGCGCCGGCCCCGCCGAACTGGGTCTGCTTTTGGAGGGAGTCCACCGCTCCTTCGTCATCTGCGAGGAACTCGGCACCCAACGCGAGCGGGTCAGCGTCGTCACCTCCGACAAGGCCGCCGACCACACCTGGCGCGACCCCAACGTCGTCATCGTCCTCGGCGGCCCGGCCCGGCCGGACACGGCGGGGGAGACCGGCTGGATCGCCGGCCGCGACCCGTCCGCCGGACCACGCGGCTGGGCCCTGCCCGCCGACGCGTACGGCGGCGACCTCGGCGAGGGGGAGACCCCGCTGCTGCGCGCCTCCCAACTCGCCCGCCTGGGCCCGCGCGTGGGCGACCTCGTGTGGGACATCGGCTGCGGCAGCGGTGCCTTCGCCGTCGAGGCCGCGCGCGCCGGCGCCGCCGTCATCGCCGTCGACCGCGACCGGGCCGCCTGCGCCCGCACCGACGCCACCGCCCGCCGCCTCGGCGTCCAGCTCCAGATCGTGCACGGCACCGCCCCGCACGTACTGGAGAACCTCCCCGAACCGGACGTCGTCCGCGTCGCCGGCGGGGGAGCGGCCGTCGTCTCGGCCGTCGCCGACCGCCGCCCGCAGCGCATCGTCACGCACGCCGCCACCCGCGACGCCGCCGAACTCATCGGCCGCGACCTGACCGAGCACGGCTACGGCGTCGAGTGCGCCCTGCTGCAGTCCGTCGAACTCGACACCCGGGCCTGGACGGAGAAGGAACGGAGCGTCGCGTTCCTGCTCAGCGGCGTCCTGCCGAAGCGCGGCGCCTGACCCGGCGACCGTCCCGACGGCCGTCCCCGTGATCGGTTTGTCGTACTGCGCGCGGTAGGCTGGCCGATCGCTGCACCGCACGCGGACGCCCGGCACTTCGTCGGTCAATGTCCGGAAAACCTACCCGTTTTGGGGTGGGTGTGGTACGGCAGAACCGGAGGACGCGCAACGTGGCGCAGTCCACAGCGGAACCGTCACGGATCGAGCTGCCGTGAGGGTGCCACGGCCGCAACAATGCCAGTGAATGGCTTTGTCGCCTTTTCCGGGCGGGCCGCTCGTGCCGCTGGGGACGCACGCTCGTTCTCCACTGTGGGGCGGTCGGTGCGCCGTTCCGGGTGAGCTGGTCGTAGGAGCACTAACCGATGGGCGAGGGGTACGCATGACCGACACCGGCCAGGTCCCGGGCGAGGGACTGCCGGAGAACGCAGGCATGGTGGATCAGCCGGGCGCCCCCGCGCACGGTGCGTACGCCTACCTCTCCGACAACTCCGCCGAGGACGAAGACCTGCTGTTGCCGGGCGCCCAGGGCGCCTGGGGCAACGAGGTCCCCCCGCCCGCGCCGGAACCGGTCGTCGAGGCCGTCCACGAGCCGGGCCCGCACGAGATCTCCGGCCGCGACAGCGGCTCGGTCGACCTCAGTGGCGTCCGGCTGCCCGACCCTCCGCCGATCCCGCCCATCACCCCGCGCCGGCCGCTGCACCTCGGCCCGCCCCTGCCCGACAGCTCCGCCAGCCCGGTCCGCTCCCTCGCCGACCGCGGCCCCGCGGACGCGCCCGTACGGCAGCCCGCGGCGCCGTCGGCCGGCCCCGAGTACCTCGACGTCCCGCGCGCCCCGGAGGCGCCCTCGGCGCCGGCGGCGCCCTGGGGCGTACAGGTCGCGCCCGCCGCCCAGGTGAGCGCCGGGGCGGCGCCTGCGGAAACGGTTGTTCCGGCAGCCGAGCCGGTCGGCGCGGCCCAGGCCGTGGTGGCCCGGGTGGCGACGGAGGCCGCGCAGGGGGCTGTGCAGGGGGCCGTGCAGGGGGTTCACGCCGAGCAGCCCGCGCAGGGCGCGGCGCCTGTGGGCGAGCCCGCCGGGGGCCAGGTGGCCGCCGCCGGGGCGGCGCAGGACGTTCCCGCGCAGGGGACGGCGGCCGAGGGCGACGCCGCCGGTGCGGTCGCCGCTCCGGACGCGGGCCAGGTGGCCGTGGCCGAGGCCGGGCAGGCCGAGGCGGCTGCGGGCGGCCCCGCCGGGGCGGGCGTCGCCCCGGACTCCGGCCAGGCCGCTGCCGCCCCGGATGTGGTGCCGGCGCCGGTCGAGGCGCCGGTTCCGGTCGTTGAGGGTGCGGGGCAGGATGGTGAGCCGGGACAGCCGGCCGCTTCTCCCGAGGCCTCGGGGCTCGGTGCCGCCGACGACTCCGCCGACGATTCCGCCGCAGGCGGCGAGCAGGTCCCGGCCGCCGGTGCGGAGCAGGGCGCGGCGCCCGCCCCCGCTCCGGAGGCCGCACCGGCCCCGGAAGCGGTCCCGTTCCCCGACGCTGCGACCGGGCCGGAGCAGAGTGTCGTCGCGGCGCCCGAGGCGGTGACCGGGGCGGAGGGCGGCGGCCCGGAGGCCGTTGCGCAGGAGCCGGGCGCTGTTCCCCAGGTTCCGGGTGCGGTGGCTGCCGAGGGCGTTGACGAGGTACCGGAGCCGGTGGCTCAGGACGCTGTCGCCCAGGCACCTGACGCGGTGAACCCTGCAGCTGACGCCCAGACACCTGACGTCGCCACCCCGGCACCTGACGCGACTGCTGCTGACGCCGTCGCCGAGTCGCCTGCCGCGGTGGGTCCCGAGACTGCCGTCGAGGCGCCGGACGCGGTGACCCCCGAGGCCGCCGCCCAGGACGCCCAGGCCCCCGAAGCGGCAAGCCCCGAGGCTGCCCCCCCGACGTCGGCGCCGGTCGTCGGCCCGGACGCTGCCGCACCGGCCGTCGGCTCCGAGGCCGCCGCACCGGCCGGACCCATGCCCGCCCCTGAGGCCGCCGCGCAGCAGCCGGTCACCCCCGGCGGCGAGGCGGACCCCCAGACTCCCGAAGAACCCACGGCGCCTGACGCCGAGGCAGCCCCGCAGGGCCCCGAGGTGACGGCTCAGCAGACCGCCATGCCCGCCGCCGAGGTGCCAGCCCCCGAAGCGCCCACCCCTGACGCCACCGCCCCGGCAGCCGAGCCCGTCGGCCCGGAAGCTGTCGCTCCGGCAGCAGCCGAGCCGGTCGCCGAGGAAGCAGTCGCGCTGCCCGCCGAGGCACCGACGCCGGCCGACGCAGCGGAGCCCGCCGAGACAGCCGCCCCCGCCGACGTACCGGCAGCCGCCGCCCCCGTCGACGCACCGGAGACCACCGCCCCAGCCGAGCCCCCTGCCGTAGCCGCGCCCGTCGAGACCGCCGACACGGCCACCCCCGGCTCACCGACCGAGGCCCCCGAGCCCCCCGCGCCCGCCCCGGCGGCCGAGGCACCGGCTGAGTCGCCTGCCGACGCACCCGCCGAAACGCCACCCGCGCCCGAGCCGGTGGCTGCCGCGCCCGAGCCGGTGACCCCCACCCCCGAGACAGCCGAAGCCACCCCCGAGACCGCCGAAGCCGCCCCCTCCCCGGCAGGCCCGGAAGCACCCGCACACGCACCCGCACCCGCGGCCCCCGCCCCGGCATCCTCCGAGGACGTCACCGTCGTCCTCCCCGCCCCGACCCCGGAGGAACACGGCGGCCACCCGGTCCAGGGACCGCAGCAGTCCCAGCCGGCACAGCCCGGAGCACCGGAAGCCCCGGCGCCCGTCGCCACCGTCCCGGCCCCCCGCGACGGCGACACCGAACTCGCGCAGAACGCCGACGACCTGGACACCCGGGCCGCCGATCAGGACGACCTGGCGGACCAGGAACACCACCGAGGAGAGAGCGCGGCCGCAGTGGCAGAAGCACGACAGTCCTCCGGACCCGCCGCCCCCGGCTACGACCCCGCCGAGCGCGAGGCCGTACTGAAGGTCATGCGCGAACGCCGCGACATCCGCAACGGCTTCCGCAGTGACCCCATCCCGCACGAGGTGCTGCTCCGCGTCCTGGAGGCCGCCCACCACGCGCCCTCCGTGGGCCACTCGCAGCCCTGGGACTTCGTCGTCATCCGCTCCGCCGACACCCGGCGGGCCATGCACGAACTGGCCATGCGCCAGCGCGACGCGTACGCGAAGTCCCTGCCCAAGGGCCGGGCCAAGCAGTTCAAGGAACTGAAGATCGAGGCCATCCTCGACACCCCGGTGAACATCGTCGTCACCGCCGACCCGACCCGCGGCGGCCGCCACACCCTCGGCCGCCACACACAGCCCCAGATGGCCCCCTACTCGGCGGCCCTGGCCGTGGAGAACCTCTGGCTCGCCGCCCGCGCCGAAGGCCTCGGCGTCGGCTGGGTCAGCTTCTTCGACGAGCGCGAGATGGTCCGCGCCCTGGGGCTGCCCGAGCACCTCGAAGTCATCGCCTACCTGTGCGTCGGTTACGTCGACGAGTTCCCGGACGAGCCCGAGCTGCTGCAGGCGGGCTGGTCCAAGCGCCGCCCGCTGTCCTGGGTCGTGCACGAGGAGACGTACGGCCGCCGCGCCCTTCCCGGAGAGGAACCGCACGACCTGCTCGCCGAGACCGTGGCGCAGATCCGCCCGCTGGACGCCAAGGCGCTCGGCGAGGCGTGGGAGCGCCAGAAGCGCATGACCAAGCCGGCCGGTGCCCTGGGCATGCTGGAGATCATCTCCGCCCAGCTGTCGGGCCTGTCCCGCCAGTGCCCGCCGCCCATCCCGGAGCCCGCCGCCGTCGCGATCTTCGCCGGCGACCACGGTGTGCACGCGCAGGGGGTCACCCCCTGGCCGCAGGAGGTCACGGCCCAGATGGTGGCCAACTTCCTCGGCGGCGGCGCCGTCTGCAACGCCTTCGCCACCCAGGTCGGCGCCGAGGTCTGCATCGTCGACGTGGGCGTCGCCGCCGACCTCCCGGCCACCCCGGGGCTGCTGCCCCGCAAGATCCGGGGCGGCACGTCCGACATGACGACCGGCCCCGCGATGACCCGCGAGGAGGCCAAGCAGGCCATCGAGGTCGGCATCGACACCGCCCGCGACCTGGTCGCGGCCGGCAACAAGGCCCTGCTCACCGGTGAGATGGGCATCGGGAACACGACCGCGTCCGCCGCGCTGATCTCCGTCTTCACGGGAGCGGACCCGGCCGAGGTCACGGGCCGGGGCACCGGCATCAACGACGAGACCCTCGCCCGCAAGACCGAGGTCGTCCGCCGCGCCCTCGAACTCCACCAGCCCGACCCGGCCGACCCGATCGGCGTGCTCGCCGCGATCGGCGGCTTCGAACACGCCGCCATCGTCGGCCTCCTCCTCGGCGGCGCGTCCCTGCGCACGCCGGTGATCCTCGACGGCGTCAGCGCCGGGGCCGCCGCCCTGGTCGCCCGCGCGATCGCCCCGGAGGTCCTGGCCGCGTGCATCGCGGGCCACCGCAGCGCCGAGCCGGGCCACGTGGCGGCCCTCAACAAGCTGGGCCTGCGCCCCCTGGTCGACCTCGACCTGCGCCTGGGCGAGGGCACGGGCGCCCTGCTGGCCCTGCCGCTGGTCCAGAGCACGGCGCGGGCGATGCACGAGGTGGCGACGTTCGACTCGGCAGGGGTGACCGAGAAGTAGGTGCCGCGGTCCGTGGGCGGCCGCCGCAGCGCGGCACACCTCCCACGGACCGCCCGCCGGTCTCACGGACCGCCCGCCGGTCTCACGGACCACCTGCCGGTCTCACGGACCGCCCGCCGGTCTCACGGACCACCTGCCGGTCTCACGGACCACCCGCCGGTCTCACGGACCACCTGCCGGTCTCACGGACCACCCGCCGGCGGACGACCCCGGTGCCCAGCCACTGGACCCCCCGCCCCGCCATGCCTCCCGCCGACTAAAATCCGCACGTCAGGGCCACCGCACCGCCATCACCAGGAGCCGCACCCCCATGGCCGAACACCCCGCCTACCCCGTAGGCCTCCGCCTCACCGGCCGCCGCGTGGTCGTCCTCGGCGGCGGCCAGGTCGCCCAGCGCCGTCTCCCCGCGCTCATCGCGGCCGGCGCGGACGTCCTCCTCGTGTCCCCCGAGGCCACCCCCTCCGTCGAGGCGATGGCGGACGCCGGCGAGATCACCTGGGAGAAGCGCCCGTACGCGGAAGGCGACCTCGCGGACGCCTGGTACGCCCTCATCGCCACCGGCGACACGGAGGCGAACGCCCGCGCCTCGGCCGAGGCGGAGCGCCACCGCGTCTGGTGCGTCCGCTCCGACGACGCCGACCAGGCGACGGCGTGGACCCCGGCCACCGGCCACAGCGAGGGCGTCACGATCGCCGTCCTCACCACCGACGCGCGCGGCCGCGACCCCCGCCACACCGCCGCCATCCGTGACGCGGTCGTCGAGGGCCTGCGCGACGGCACGCTCGTCGCCCCGCACCACCGCACCCGCACGCCCGGAGTCGCCCTGGTCGGCGGCGGCCCCGGCGACCCGGACCTGATCACCGTGCGCGGCCGCCGTCTGCTCGCCGAGGCCGACGTGGTCATCACCGACCACCTCGGCCCGCGCGACCTGCTCGCCGAGCTCCCGTCGAGCGTCGAGGTGATCGACGCGGCGAAGCTGCCGTACGGCCGGTTCATGGCCCAGGAGGCCATCAACGACGCCCTGATCGAGTACGCCAAGCAGGGCAAGTCGGTCGTACGGCTCAAGGGCGGCGACCCCTTCGTCTACGGGCGCGGCATGGAGGAGGTCCAGGCGCTGACCGAGGCCGGCGTCCCGTGCACGGTCGTGCCCGGCATCTCCAGCTCCATCTCGGTCCCCGGCGCCGCCGGCATCCCGGTCACCCACCGGGGCGTCGCCCACGAGTTCACGGTGGTCAGCGGCCACATCGCCCCCGACGACGAGCGCTCCCTGGTCGACTGGCCGTCCCTCGCCAAGCTGACCGGCACGCTGGTGATCCTCATGGGCGTCGCCACGATCGGGAAGGTCGCCGAGACGCTCATCGCGCACGGCAAGTCCCCGGACACGCCCGTCGCCCTGGTCCAGGAAGGCACGACGGCCGGTCAGCGCCGCGTCGACGCGACCCTGGCGACGGTCGCGGAGACCGTGCGGACCGAGGACGTGAAGCCCCCGGCGGTCATCGTCGTCGGCGAGGTCGTGAAGGTCGGCCCCACGCCCACCGCACCCCGCGAGTAACCCCGGGTAACACAACCGTTCCGAGCCGTTGGCACCGCACCCAGGACAAGGCAGTATCACCCTGTGGCCGATCTCATCACCGTCGAGGATCCCGACGACCCGCGCCTGCGCGACTACACCGGTCTGACCGACGTGGAGCTGCGCCGCAAGCGCGAACCCGCCGAGGGCCTGTTCATCGCCGAGGGCGAGAAGGTCATCAGGAGGGCCAAGGAAGCGGGCTACGAGATGCGGTCCATGCTGCTCTCGGCCAAGTGGGTCGACGTCATGCGGGACGTCATCGACGAACTCCCGGCCCCCGTCTACGCGGTCAGCCCCGAACTCGCCGAGCAGGTCACCGGCTACCACGTGCACCGCGGGGCGCTGGCCTCCATGCAGCGCAAGCCCCTGCCCACGGCCGCCGGCCTCCTGCGGAGCGCCCGCCGCGTCGTCATCATGGAGTCGGTCAACGACCACACCAACATCGGCGCGATCTTCCGCTCGGCCGCCGCCCTCGGCATGGACGCGGTCCTGCTCTCCCCGGACTGCGCCGACCCGCTCTACCGTCGCAGCGTGAAGGTCTCCATGGGCGCGGTCTTCTCCGTGCCGTACGCCCGCCTCGACACCTGGCCCAAGGGCCTGGAGTCGGTCCGCGAGGCGGGCTTCACCCTCCTCGCCCTCACCCCGGACGAGAAGGCCCGGGCCCTCGACGAGGCCGCCCCGCACACCATGGACCGCGTGGCCCTCATGCTCGGCGCCGAGGGCGACGGCCTGTCCACCCAGGCCCTGGTCGCCGCCGACGAGTGGGTCCGCATCCCCATGTCCCACGGCGTCGACTCCCTCAACGTGGGCGCGGCGGCCGCCGTGGCCTTCTACGCCGTGGCCACCGGCCGCCCCCAGGTCTAGGACCCCGCCCATGGCACAGCGCGAGGCGATGCGCGAGGCGATCGTCGCCGTACTTCTGCGCGGGGAGCGCGTGCTCGCGATCCGGCGCGGCCCGGCCGTCGCACGCCCCGGCTACTGGCAGCCGCTCAGCGGCAAGGTCGAACCGGGGGAGACCCAGGAGCAGGCCGTCGCCCGCGAGGTGCGCGAGGAGGTCGGCCTCACCGTCGTGCCGCTGGCCAAGGTGTGGGAGTCGGAGACCGACGACCGGCGCTTCCGTCTCCACTGGTGGACCGCCCGCGCGGACACCGGCGAGGTGGTCCCCGACCCGGCCGAGGTCGCCGAGGCCCGCTGGGTCACGCCGGAGGAGTTCCTCGCCCTGGACCCGGTCTTCGACGGTGACCGCGCGTTCTTCGAGCGGATCCTGCCCGGACTCTGACATCCGGTCACCTGCGGGGCCGCCGCCCTACGGCCGGTAGTCCCGCGGTGCCGGATCCTGCTGCACGTGCTCCTGCTGCACCTGCTCCTGCCGTACGCCGGCTCCGTCACCGCCGAGCCCGCGCGCCGGACCCTGGCAGCCCTGCACCAGCGCGATGCCGACCGCCACCAGCAGCGTGACCACGACGAACACGAACAGCCGCTGCCGCAGCAGCCGCGGATTGGCGGGCCGCAGCCCGGTCCCCGTGTTCCGGGACGGGGAACGCCCGGTACCGCTGTGCGGGGCGGGACGGCTGCCGCTGCCCGAGCGCGTTCCGTTGCGCCCGGTGGGCGTGGGCCGGGACCCGGAACCCCCGGTGCGTGACGGGGTGCCGCCACGCGGGGCGCCGCGGCCACTGGCCGGAGCAGCGCCGCGGGGCGCTCGGCCCACCGGGTTGGCCGTGCCCTGCGCACCGGTCCTGCGCCGGGGCTGCCCGCCGTCCTCCGCGGGCGAGGACCCCCGCGGCGGGGGAGTCCCGCGGCCCCGCTGCGCGCCGGAAGCCCCCACGCCCTGCTGCCCCTGCGGACGCCGGGTGCGCTCGGGATAGGTGCCGGTGGGCCGGTCGGCCTCGCCGCCGCGCGGCGCAGGCGGACGCACGCCGGCGAGGTCCTGGGACTCGCGGGCCGCGATCTCCTTCAGCCGCATGGAGAGTTGGAGCGTGCTGGGCCGCTCCTCGGGGTCCTTCGCGAGGCAGGCCCGGACGAGCGGGGCCAGCGCGTCGGGTACGCCGTGCAGCTGCGGTTCCTCGTGCACGACGCGGTACAGCATCACCTCGGAACTGCCGTGGCCGAAGGGCGAGTCGCCCATCGAGGCGTACGCGAGCGTGGCGCCCAGCGAGAACACGTCCGTGGCCGGCGTGACGGCCGCCCCGCGCACCTGCTCCGGCGCGAGGAAGCCGGGCGAGCCGACCGCCGTGCCGACATGGGTCAGCGTCGAGGCGCCGGTCGCCCAGGCGATGCCGAAGTCGATGATCCGCGGCCCCTTCGGGGACAGCAGGATGTTGGACGGCTTCAGGTCCCGGTGCACCACCCCGGCCTCGTGCACGGCGACCAGGCCCTCCGACAGGGCGGCGCCGACGGCGGCGACATCGGCCGCGCCGAGGGGTCCCTCGGCGGCGACCTTGTCGTGCAGCGAGGGGCCGGGGACGTACTGCGTGGCGAACCAGGGCCGGTCCGCGTCAAGGTCGGCCGCGACGAGCCGTGCCGTGCATCCCCCGCGGATCCGTCGTGCCGCCGAGACCTCACGGGCGAAGCGCGAGCGGAACTCCTGGTCCTCCGCCAGGTCCGGTCGGATGACCTTGAGCGCGACCCGCTGCCCCTTCTTGTCGGAGCCGAGGTAGACCACGCCCATTCCACCCGCGCCGAGCCGTCTGTGAAGCCTGAACGAGCCGACGACGCGCGGGTCCTCGCGCCTCAGGCGCATCATCGCCATGTTCATCCCCGCTGCCCGGTCCTGTGACGAGCCACAGCTTACGTTTCCACGGCCGCCCGCGCGCAGAGGCCGCGCCCTCTCAGGGTGATGGATTGTCAGTGGTGGGTGGGAGACTTGAAAGGTGGTCAGGGAGGGCGTGAAGAGGCGGACTTCGCGTCGTGAGTGATCCCAACCACCCGTCGCAGAAGGGGGATTGGTCCTGTGAAGGGTGATCGAGTGGAGATAGTCGTGGATGCGGGGGACACGACGCGCACCTACGAGGTGGTGGCAAGCAGGGCGGGCCGCAGGGTGGAGACGGCGGTACGCCGAGGTGTCGTGGAAGTGAGCGAAGTCACCCGTAGCGGGACGGTCGTACGTACCGCCCGCTTCATGGCGAATCGGGTGCTGGCGCTGGTGGAACAGCCGGTTCCGCGCGAGGACAGCTCGGACAAAGAGGGGTGATCCGGTCACCCCGTCGGGGAAGACCCTGAGACCCGCCTCCCCGTCTCCACCCAGGGGAGTACATCGCAGGTGACGGCTCATCCTCGGGGAGGCCCGCCAATCGGTACGAGGGCATGACGCCGGGGAGGGGCCGGGCGCCTAGATTTGAGGTCAAGCGGCGGGTGCAGCACTCGTCCCCCGAGGTCAGACGCCCGCCGCTGCCAACGACAACTGAGAACGGTCAGGAGAGGGACCATGGCCCACACGGCACCGCGGACACTGATCCGCGAGGAGGGACGCAAGGTGTACGCCGCCGCGTTCCGCCGCCGCCGTCAGGGCCGTCGCCACCCCGTGGTGGCGACGCTGATGGCCCTTCCCCTGGCGGTCCTGCTCCTCGTCGTCTTCGACGGCTGGGAGACAGTGGCCACACAGGCGTCGTCCGTGGGCGAGATGCTGGGGCGCTGAGCGGCGACCCCAGGCCCGGAAGAGCGGTCCGGGCGGGGACATCCACCCATGAAACCCCGTGGGGACGGGGGTGCGGCGGACGGCACAAATGCCGGCGCAGCTGGGGAGCTGCGCCGGCATTGCTTTTGCCTGAAGAACTCGGGCGAGACACCCCGTTCCGCCGGGCGGCGGCCCCCGGCCCCCAGCGCCGACGCCGCACCCGGAACGATTCAGCGATCCACGCGCGCCCGGAACCAACCACCCGACCCACGCGCCTCCGGAACGATCCTCGCGATCCACGCGCACCGGGAACCAACCACCCGACCCACGCGCCTCCGGAACGATCCTCGCGATCCACGCGCACCGGGAACCAACCACCCGACCCACGCGCCTCCGGACGATCCTCGCGATCCACGCGCACCGGGAACCAACCACCCGACCCACGCGCGCCCGGAACCATCCACGACCGCGCACCCGGAACCATCCACGCGGCCCAGGCCGTACCCTCACCCCGTGACACCCGCCCCGGACCTGCTCATACCCGCCCTCACCGCCCGAGCGCAGGCCACCGCACACGCCCGCTCCTCGTCCTGCCCCTGCGGCGCGGCCACCCTCGCGGACCGCCCCGACGGCACCGTCGTACGCCACGGCGACACCGTCGCCAAGGCTCACCCCCCGGGCACCAGCCCCACCGAGCTGACCAGCCGGCTCGCCGTCGCCTCCGGCCACCCCGGCATCCTCCTGCCCCCGCTCGCCCCCGCCCCCCTCGACCTGCACGACCGGCTGGTCACGCTCTGGCCCTACGGCACCCCCGTCGACCCGGACGACCCGGACGCCGCGCCCTGGGAAGCCGCCGCCACCCTCCTCGCCCGGCTGCACCGCACCCCGGCCCCCGAGGGCCTCCCGCCCATGCGCGGCCCCGCCAAGGCGGCCCGGGCCGTCGCCCGGCTCCGCGCGGCGGGCGCGCACCCCGCGGCCGCCCCCGTCCTGCGCGCCTGGGGCACCCTCCCCGCCTGGGCCCGCGCCGAGACGCCTCAGCCCGACGCCACGACCCTCTGCCACGGCGACCTCCACCTCGGCCAGCTCGTACGCCATCCCGCCCCCACCGGCCCCTGGCTGCTGATCGACGTGGACGACCTCGGCGTCGGCGTCCCGGCCTGGGACCTGGCCCGCCCCGCGGCCTGGTACGCCTGCGGGCTCCTCCCGCCCGACGAATGGGCCCGCTTCCTCACCGCCTACCAGCAGGCAGGCGGCCCGGCCGTCCCCGCCGACGGCGACCCCTGGCCCGCTCTCGACACCCCCGCCCGCGCCCTCACCGTGCAGACCGCGGCCCGGACCGTCGCCAAGGCGGTCGCGGCAGGCCGGCCCCTGGACGAGGTGGAGCAGGCGGTCGTGGACGCCTGTGACCGAATGGCTGCCGTCCCGCCGCAGTTGGCGCAGGAGTACGCGAAGTAGGGTGCAACCGACCACAGCGGGACAGAGTCTGTCCTGGCGAGAGGCGAAGCAGGACCGACCGGCGAGGAGTTGAACGACCATGCAGTGTCCGAAGTGCCGTGCGCCGATGCACACGTACAACCGCAACGGTGTCCAGATCGAGCAGTGCAGCGGCTGCCGCGGGATCTTTCTCGACTACGGCGAGCTGGAGTCGCTGACCCGCCTGGAGGCCCAGTGGTCCCAGCCCGCCCCTCCGCCCCCACCGGCCCCGCAGGCCTACCCGGCCCCTCCGGCCCCCGCCTGGGGAGCCCCGCACGGTGGCCACGGCCACCACGGCCACCACGGTCACCACCGCCACAAGAGCTTCGGGCACATGCTGTTCTCGTCCTGACCGGACTCCCGACACGACGAAGCCCCCGGCCGTAGGTACGGCCGGGGGCTCCGGTGTGATGTGGACGATACTGGGATTGAACCAGTGACCTCTTCCGTGTCAGGGAAGCGCTCTCCCGCTGAGCTAATCGTCCTCGGGACCATGACCACGCACTGGAGCGGATCATGGGCACTGCGTGCGCGATACTGGGATTGAACCAGTGACCTCTTCCGTGTCAGGGAAGCGCTCTCCCGCTGAGCTAATCGCGCGGGTCGGGATCTTCGAGAAGATCCAGTGGACGATACTGGGATTGAACCAGTGACCTCTTCCGTGTCAGGGAAGCGCTCTCCCGCTGAGCTAATCGTCCTTGGAGGTGGAGACGGGATTTGAACCCGTGTAGACGGCTTTGCAGGCCGTTGCCTCGCCTCTCGGCCACTCCACCAGGAGTGTAGGGGACCGGGAAGCCCCCTGTTCCTTCGAGCGGACGACGAGGTTCGAACTCGCGACCTCAACCTTGGCAAGGTTGCGCTCTACCAACTGAGCTACGTCCGCTTGTCGTTTCGGTCCGCCCTCGCGGCCCGGCGACGTGTTGAACTCTAGCGGATTCCGGGGCCAGTACAAAAACGCGTTTGTGCAGCGTGCTGCGCTTCACCTGCTCAGGGACGTCGCGGAGCCTCCGGAAGGGACACGTCCCGGTCACCCGCCGGTCACCCGCCATAGACTCGATGCGTGCTCGACCTCCCTCCTCTGGCCCGCTTCGGCGACCGCGTCGCCACCGGGCTCCTCGACGTCACCGACGATCCCGAAGCCCTGGAATCCAGCGGTTTCTGGGCCGTCTGCGCCGACTTCGAGGGCCGTCTGACCTGCGCCCGCTTCCGGGAGGTGCGACAGGCGGACGTGCCGGTGCCGGTGCCCGGGGCCTGGCACGGGCCGGCGGCCGGCGACTGGACGTCGTCGCTCGACCGCGCCGCGTACACGGCCGGAGTGCGGCGCATCCGCGAGCACATCGCGGCCGGCGAGGTCTACCAGGCGAACCTGTGCCGGGTGCTGTCCGCGCCCGTGCGGCCCGGCGCCGACGTCGACGCCCTCACCGCACTGCTGGCCCGCGGCAACCCGGCACCGTTTGCAGGAACGATCCGCCTGCCCGGTCACGGCGTGGAGATCGCGACCGCCTCTCCCGAGCTGTTCCTGCGGCGCGAGGGGCGGACCGTTCTGTCCGGGCCGATCAAGGGCACCGGCCGCACGGAGGCGGACCTGCTGGAGAAGGACTACGCCGAGAACGTCATGATCGTGGACCTCGTCCGCAACGACATCGGGCGGGTCTGCGCCACGGGCAGCGTGACGGTGCCCGACCTGTGTGCCGTCGAGAAGCACCCGGGGCTGGTCCACCTCGTGTCGACGGTCCGCGGTGAGCTGCGGGACGGGGCCGGCTGGGCCGAGCTGCTCGGCGCGGCCTTCCCGCCCGGCTCCGTCACCGGCGCGCCCAAGTCCAGTGCCCTGCGGATCATCGACACGCTGGAGACGGCGCCCCGCGGCCCGTACTGCGGGGGGATCGGCTGGGTCGACGCCGACCGCGGGACCGGCGAGCTGGCCGTCGGCATCCGCACCTTCTGGATCGACCGGGCCGAGGGCATGCTGCGCTTCGGCACCGGCGCCGGCATCACCTGGGGCTCCGATCCCGAGGGGGAGTGGCGGGAGACCGAGCTGAAGGCGGCCCGGCTGCTCGCGATAGCGTCGGGAGAGTACGACGTGAGTGGAGGGGACCTGACGTGAAGATCTGGCTCGACGGCGGGCTGCAGGACATCGAGTCCGCCCGCGTCTCCGTCTTCGACCACGGACTGACCGTGGGCGACGGCATCTTCGAGACGGTGAAGGCCGTGGACGGCCGGGCGTTCGCGCTCACCCGGCACCTCGACCGGCTCACCCGCTCCGCGCGCGGCCTCGGACTGCCCGACCCGGACCACGACGAGGTGCGCCGCGCCTGTGCCGCCGTCCTGGACGCCAACCCCGTGCCGCTCGGCCGCCTCCGCATCACCTACACCGGCGGCCACGGCCCGCTCGGCTCCGACCGCGGCGACCACGGCCCGACCCTCGTCGTCGCCCTCGGCGAGACGACCCGCCGCCCCGACTCCACCGCCGTGATCACGGTCCCCTGGACCCGCAACGAACGCGGCGCGCTCACCGGACTGAAGACCACCTCGTACGCCGAGAACGTCGTCGCCCTGGCCCGCGCCCGCGAACAGGGCGCCTCCGAGGCCCTGTTCGGCAACACGGTGGGCCGGCTCTGCGAGGGCACCGGGTCGAACGTCTTCGTCGTCCTCGACGGCGAGATCCACACCCCGCCGCTCGCCTCGGGCTGCCTCGCGGGCATCACGCGGGCGCTCACCATCGAGTGGACCGGCGCCGAGGAGACGGATCTGCCGCTGGACGTCCTGGCACGGGCCGACGAGGTCTTCCTGACGTCCACCCTGCGCGACGTGCAGGCCGTGCACCGCGTCGACGACCGTGAGCTGCCCGGCGCGCCGGGCCCGGTGACCGCCAAGGCCATGCGGATCTTCGAGGAGCGGTCCGGGGACGACCTGGATCCCTGACAGCCCGCGCTTATTGGGCTGAACAGCGGCGCGGTTGCGGGTAGAACACCCCTGATGACCACGACCCTGCGGCCGACCGAGCCGCTTCAGCAGAATGCCGACGGGACGCGCTCGCGCCGCTACCAGGTGTGCGTGAACAGCCGTCCCGTCGGGGCGATACACCTCGGCACCCACCCCGTGTTCGGCGACGCGGTGGCCCGGATCATGAACCTGCGCATCGAGGAGCCCGACCGCAGACGCGGCCGCGGCACGGTGGCCGCGCTGGCCGCCGAGGAGGTGGCCCGCGGGTGGGGGTGCCGCCGCATCGAGGCGTCGGTGCCCGCCGAGGCCGAGGCGGCGGTCCGGCTCGCCACCGCGCTCGGTTACGTCGTGCGCAACCGCCTCATGGAGAAAGCGCTCGGCGACGCCCCGCCGGACCTGCCCGAGGGCAGCCGTGCCCGGCCCATGACCGAGGCCGAGTTCGTCCCCTGGCTGGAGAAGGGCAAGGAGGACTACGCCCGGAGCTGGATCGAGCGGGGCGTTCCGGAGGCCGAGGCCCGGACCAAGTCCGAGCGGGACCACGCCACCCTGCTGCCCGACGGCCTCGCCACCCCCGGCATGCTCATCAGCGTCGTCGAACACCTGGGGACGCCGGTGGGCGAGCTGTGGCTCGCGCTGCGCGAGAACGCCGCCTTCGTCTTCGACGTCGAGGCCCACGCCGCCCACCGGGGGAAGGGACACGGCCGCACCCTCATGCTGCTGGCCGAGGCCCAGGCGATCGCCGAGGGCCGGCGGACCATCGGCCTCAACGTCTTCGCCGGCAACACCCCGGCCGAACGGCTCTACGCGTCACTCGGCTACGAGACCAAGCAGTACGCCATGTACAAGCCGCTGCTGTAGCGGCCCGGACCCGGGGGAGCGGGGCCGGGCGGCGACGGTCAGCCCTCCTGCCCGGCCAGCAGCCGGTCCGCGATCTCCTCGATCCGCGTCCGCAGGCCCTCCTGGCTCTTGCCCCCGTCGAGCCGCTCACCGCCGATGACGTACGTCGGGGTGCCGGTCACGCCGATCGCCTTGCCCTCGGCCTGGTCGGCGTCCACGATCAGGATGTGCCGGCCGTCGATCAGCGCGGTGTCGAACTCCTCGGCGTCCAGGCCCAGTTCCCGGGCCACCTCGACCAGGAAGGGTTCCCCCTTACGGCCCAGCTCCTCGACCCGGCCCAGCACGGCCTCGACGTACGGCCACCCCTGCCCCTGCTCCCACGCCTCCTCGACGGCCTGCGCGGCGGCGAAGGAGTGCTTGTGCTTCTCCAGCGGGAAGTGCCGCAGCCGCAGTTCCAGACGGTCGCCGTAGCGGGCGCGCAGGGCACGGAGATCGTCCAGAGCGGTGCGGCAGTCCGGGCACTGCAGCTCGCACCAGACCTCGAGGACGGCAACGGAGGGACGGTCGGGGGAGGAGTCGCTCATGCCGACAGTCTCCCAGCAGCTCCGGTCTCCGCCCCAATCGGACTCCCGGCCTCCGGGACCACCGCAGGGCGAGCGGTGCCCTAGGGGTGGAGATCGCACCGGCACCTGCGGACGAGCCGACCCGGAGATGTCCCTGATGTCGGGCCGGAGCATGGCCCGGCGGGGTGCGGCGGGTGCAGGATGGAAGGGACGAAGTGCCCCTGCTCGACCGCGCCACGCCTGGAGGACCGGATGATTGCCGAGACCGTCTGCTCCGCCGTGTCCGCGGCAGGCCTGGGCATCGCGGCCATCACGGCGTACCGCAAGCGTTTCCTCGCGGCGACGCGGATCGCGGCGTACTCACTCGTGCCGATCGGCCTGGTGATGACGGGTGTCGTCGAGTGGCTGGCCGACACCGCCTTCAGCCCGACGGCCTGGGCCGGTTTCGGGGTGCTCGGCGTCGCGTGGGTGCTGTTCACGACCACGCGTGCGGTGGAGCGCCGCCGCGGCGGCACCCGCAAGGAGCGCAGGGCGGCCCGCGCCGCGGCTCAGCCCGAGGCGGTGGCCCCCGGGGCCTCGGCGCCCTCCCTGGGACAGGGCTCCGGTCCGGCGGCCCGGCCCGCGGCGGCGCCCCGGGGAGACGAGGACTTCAGCGACATCGAGGCCATCCTCAAGAAGCACGGCATATGACGCCCGCGCCCGGCCCGAACCGTCACAGTGGGTCCGCCGGCGCGCGGAAGTGATCACAACCTGACCCGGACCTCACGCAATCGACGCACTCCCGCACGGAACGAGGGCGCTGATCGCGTCCGGCACGGCGACTGCGCCATCATCGCCGCGAGATGCTGGACACGACGGAACAGAGCGACCCCGCCCCGCCGCGGGACGAGCCACGCCCCCCGCGGGACGAGCCACGTGGTTGCCTCTTCGCCCTTTCCCAGCCACCGCTGATGATCTTCCTGGCGGTGATCGGGTGTCTGCTGCTCATGGCCTCGTTGCACGATCTGCTGTTGCTGTGAGCCGTACCCGCGGTACCCGGCGCCACCCGCCGGGACCGCGTCGGCATCGAAGACCCGCCCCGGCGCCTCCCGGTTCAGCCCGCGGCTTCCTTCCGGCGCGCCCGGTACGCGGCCACGTGCAGGCGGTTTCCGCAGGTACGGCTGTCGCAGTAGCGCCGCGAGCGGTTGCGGGACAGATCGACGAAGGCGCGCCGGCAGTCGGGCGCCTCGCAGCGCCGCAGTCGCTCCTGCTCTCCGGCGACCACGAAGAAGGCCAGCGCCATCCCGCAGTCGGCGGCCAGGTGGTCGGCCACGGAGGCGCCGGGCGCGAAGTAGTGGACATGCCAGTCGTAGCCGTCGTGGTCCGTGAGCCGGGGCGTGGTGCCGGCGGCCGCGACCAGCTCGTTGATCAGGCCTGCGGCGGTCCGGGCGTCGGGGGCCGAGAAGACGGCGGCGAACCGGCCGCGGACCTTCCGGACCGCGGAGAGGTCGAAATCCGAGAGCACCCCGACGTCGCTGATCTCGTGGTTGCGTACGAAGTCCGCGAGGGTCGCCACGTCCGGCAGCCCGTCCGCCGCCGAGTCGTCCTCCGGCGCGGTGTTCACCAGATCCACCACGGTGTCGAGGGCGCACCGGGTGTCATGGGTGATCAGCACGATTCGCTCCCTGGCCTGGGTCTCGGGCGGGCGCCCGCGGATGCTGGCCGATGGTAACGGCTCCACCACCGTCGGAAGGCCCTCATGCCCGCACATGGCTTCGAATACAACGCCGACCGGTCCGGCGTGGTTCCCGTCCCGCCCGCGGTCGGCCCCAGGTCGGACGCGAACCGGCGCCGGCCCGCGTGAGCCGCGGTGCCGGCGCCGGTGTGTCCCGTATGCGGTTGTCCTGGCCCGAGCCGTCTCCCCGAGTCGACGGCGCCGGGCGGCTTTGTGGGGGCCTCGCCCTAGCTCTCCGCCAGGATGTGCGAGAGCTCCTGGTCGAGATCGAAATGCCGGTGCTCCGTGCCGGGCGGCACGGCGGCGTCGGTCCGCTTCAGGAAGGACTCCAGGGCCCGTGCCGGGGCCTCGAGCAGGGCCTCGCCCTCCGGGGAGCTCAGGGCGATGCACACGACGCCCTGACCGTGGCTGCGCGACGGCCAGACGCGGACGTCGCCGGTGCCCGTAGGGCGGTGAAGTCCCTCGGCGAGGAGGTCGCGGGCGAACACCCACTCGACGGTCTCCTCGGCTCCGGTGTGGAAGGTGGCGTGCACGGCGTAGGGGTCGGCCGTGTCGTACCGCAGGCCTGCGGGGACAGGCAGGGAGGACTCGCTCGACACAACGAGGCGCAGGTGCAGCTCGCAGCTGACCGTGGTGTTCATAAGCGCCAGGGCCTTTCGCTCAGTGTGCGCTCGGGGATTCGCACGTCGGCGAAATCGACATGCCACCTACGGTGCCGTTGTAAACCCCTCTGAGTGTTTTGCGTGCCTTTACGTAACTCTTCCGGCCGAGAGATCGTTCGCGTCGTGCGTCCATTCCGGTGACTGGTTTCGCTCGGGTAGTGTTTGGCTGTATGAATACGGGGAGTGACGAGCCGGGCGAGGTGGCCGTGGCGTCGGACGAAATGGGGACGGAAGAGGTGCACGGCGAGCAGGAGCGGGGGCTCGGCTCGCGGGCGCCGGAATTCATCAAGGCGCGCCGCCTGCTGCACGTGAGCTGGCAGGTCGGCGTCTTCATCATCGGGCTCGCGGTCGTCGTGACGGGCATCATCATGCTGCCCCTGCCCGGGCCGGGCTGGGTCGTGATCTTCGGCGGCATGGCGATCTGGGCGACGGAGTTCGTGTGGGCGCAGCTGGTGCTCCGCTGGACCAAGCGGAAGGTCACCGAGGCGGCTCAGCGGGCCCTCGACCCCAAGGTGCGGCGCCGCAACATCATCCTGACGACCATCGGGGTGGTGATCGTGGCCGTACTGGCCGGTATCTACGTGTGGAAGTTCGGCATCGTCATGCCGTGGAAGATCAAGAACCAGTGAGCGGTGCGGGGGTGCCGATGCCGGCGGGCACCGGCCGGTGCTGGTCACAGGCACCCCCTGACATGGGGTAATGTTCTTCCTGCGTCCGGGCGATTAGCTCAGTGGGAGAGCGCTTCGTTCACACCGAAGAGGTCACTGGTTCGAACCCAGTATCGCCCACCCGGATCGGCGGGACGGGGCTCGTGTACGACTCCCCCGTGCCCAGCATCAGCAGGCCCGAGTCGTCGTGGCCGGCGCCGCCGGTGATC
>NZ_JBEYZD010000050.1:0-61184 GCF_040645895.1 Streptomyces olindensis
TTCGATGGCCAGGTCGAAGCCCTGGCGGGCGGCCCGGCGCAGCTCCTCGGCCAGGCCCGCTTCGTCGGTCCGGGTGACGCTGGGTTCGGGCCGGGGCCGGCACCGCCCTCGCCCGATGACGCCCTGCCCGCTCAGCGCTTCGCCGCGGCGGGCGCCGACCTCTTGCGTGCGCGGTAGGCGGCCGCCTTGAACCTGTTGCCGCAGGACTCCATGCCGCACCACTGCCGCCGCATGCCCCGCGACCGGTCGAGGTAGACCCGCGTGCACTCGGGGTTGCCGCACTCCTTCATCAGCGGGACGTCCGGCCCGCCGAGCAGCTCCACCGCCTGCCGGGCGACGGTGGCCAGGGCCTGCTCCGGAGTCGCGTCGGTGTGCCGGCCCGTCCTGGTGAGCTGCGGGGTCACCGGTGTCCTGCGAGCGGCGGCGTTGACCACGGCGAGCGCCTCCCGGTCGTACTCCTCACCGAGGCGGCGGTTCGTGACCAGCCGGTAGACGGCCTCGCGCACGGTGATCGCCTCCCGGACGTCGTCCTCCCCGCCGGGGGTGATCGCGTCCACGAGTCCGGACTCCAGGTACCAGGCGTTCAGCCGCTCCGGCGTCACGAACAGCTCGGACCGCGTCGAGCGACGGGCACCGAGCGTGGCCGCGAAGTCGAGGGCCGGGTGTCCGCACACGAAGACATGGTCACGATGCACATCACCATCCTGACCAGTGACCGCGGTGTGCCGCAAGGAGCGTCACGGCCGCGCCCGCACCCCCGTCTGCCGTCGCTCGCGTGCCGGACCGCCGGCGCGTGCGGCTGCGGTCACCCCCAGCGGTGCTCCAGACGCAGTTCGCGGCCCTGCCACCGCCGCCGCAGCCAGCGGTCGTGGCTCGCGACCACGATCGCGCCCGGGCCGGTGCCCAGTGCCGCCTCCAGTTCGTCGCACAGGCGCGGCGAGAGGTGGTTCGTGGGCTCGTCGAGCAGCAGCAGGTGCGGCGGGCGGGCCACCAGGAGTGCCAGGGCCAGCCGCCGGCGCTGCCCCACGGACAGGTGCCCGACCGGTTTGCCCAGGTCCGCCTCGTGCATCAGGCCCAGTGAGCCGAGCGGCACCTTCTCCGCCCGCTCCGGGCCGAGCGACAGCTCGTAGGTGTCGCCGACCGTACGGTCGGGCCGTTCGAACTCGGTGTCCTGGGTGAGCAGCCCCACCGTCAGCCGACGGCGCCGGCGCACCTCGCCCTCGGCGGGGAGGCGCCCGGCGAGCACGGCGAGCAGGGTGGACTTGCCCGCCCCGTTGCCGCCCGTGACCAGCAGCCGGTCGGTCGCCGCGACCTCCAGGGCGTCCAGCGCGAGCCGGCCGGGCACCCGTACGTCCCGCAGGGCCACCAGCGGCTGCGGTGCCTCCTCCGCCCGCGCCGCCAGATCCCCGGCCGCGAAGCGCAGCAGGCGTGGCGGCTCGGGAACCTGAGTGCGCTCCAGTTCCGCCAGGCGCCGGGTGGCGTTGCGGACGCGGCGGGAGATCTGGCTCTGCACCCGGCCCCCTCGGTGGCCGTAGCCCATCTTCTCGTTGTCGCGCGGCCCGCGGTCCGGGGCGACCCGGCGCGCGGTCACCCCCGCCGAGCGGCGCAGGTGCTCCAGCTCCTGCTGCTCCTCGGCGTACCGCCGCTCCCAGCGCTCCCGCTCGGCGCGCTTTTCGGACAGGTAGGCGCTGTAGTCGCCGCCGTAGCGGACCGGACCGTCCACCGCCGGGTCCAGGTCGATCACATCGGTGCAGACGGCGTCGAGGAAGGCCCGGTCGTGGCTGGCGAGCACCACGGCCCCGGGCAGGCCGCGGAGCTGCTCCTCCAGGAAGGCGGCGGCCTCGTCGTCTAGGTGGTTGGTCGGCTCGTCCAGCAGCAGGGCCGGGGGCCGGCGGACGAGCAGCGCGGCCAGGGCCAGGCGGCCGCGCTGCCCGCCGGAGAGCGAACCGAGGGTGCGGTCGTGTCCGAGCGCGCCGAGGCCCAGGCCGTCCAGGGCCAGGGCCGCGCGGCGGTCGGCGTCCCAGGATTCCCGGTCCTGGGCCTGCTCCAGCCGCCTGCCGTAGGCGTCGAGGAGTTCCCGGTGGCGGGGATCGTCCTCCGGGAACCGGGCGAGTTCCCCGCCGAGCCGGTCCAGCTCGGTGAGGTCCTCGCGGGCCTCACGCAGCGCCTCGTCCAGCACGGCGGCGATGGTCGACCCGGCGTCGTACGGCAGCTCCTGGTGGAGGAAGCCGAGGCCGTCGGGGCGGGTGACGCTTCCCGCGTCGGGTGCGTCCACACCGGCGAGCACCCGCAGCAGGGTGGACTTGCCGGCGCCGTTCTCCCCGATCAGGCCGATGCGGTGGCCGGGGGAGGCGGTCAGGCAGACGCCGTCGAGGACGCGTCGGCCGCCCAGGTGGCGGACGAGGTCGTGGGCGAGCAGAGCGGGCCGGGGCATGGGTGTCCGTCCTCCGAGGTCGGGGGTCGGCCCGCCGGGCGTACGGCCTCGGACGCGGGCCACGTGGCACGTCGGCGGCTCACACCGCCGGGGCCCCCGTCTCCTGGAGCGTCCCGTCGGCCAGCCGCAGCCGGCGGTTGATCCCGATCTCGGCGAGGAACCGCTCGTCATGGCTGACCACCATGAAGGCGCCCTCGTAGGAGTCGAGGGCGCTCTCCAGCTGGCTCACGCCGACCAGGTCGAGGTTGTTGGTGGGCTCGTCGAGCAGGAGCAGGTGGGGAGCCGGTTCGGCGCACAGCACACAGGCCAGGGTGGCGCGCAGCCGCTCGCCACCGGACAGCACCCCGGCCGGGAGGTGTGCGCGGGCACCCCGGAAGAGGAAGCGGGCGAGCAGATTCATCCGCTCCGCCTCGGACCGCTCCGGGGCGTACGCGGCGAAGTTCTCCGCCACGGTCCGGTCCAGGTCCAGCAGGTCCAGGCGCTGTGAAAGGTAGGCGATACGGCCGTCATGGCGCCTGATCTCCCCGCTGTCCGGGGCGAGTTCGCCGGTGAGCAGCCGCATGAGGGTGGTCTTGCCGGCACCGTTGGGCCCGGTCAGGGCGATGCGCTCCGGGCCCCGGACGGTCAGGTCCACGCCGTCCTCCGCGAACACCGGCCTGTCGCCGAGGCGGACCTGCATGCCCCGGCCGACGAAGAGGGTGCGGCCGGCGGGCACCCGGGTGTCGGGCAGGTCCAGGGTGAGCCGCTGCTCCTCGCGCAGCGCGCGTCCGGCCTCGTCGAGCCGGGCCTTGGCCTCACCGACCCGGCCCGCGTGCACCTGCCCGGCGCGGCCCGCGGACTCCTGCGCGCCCCGCTTCATGGTGCCCGCGAAGATCCGGGGCAGGCCCGCGTTCTTGAGGTTGCGGGCGGCGTTGCTCGCGCGGCGTTCGGCACGCTCGCGGGCCTGCTGCATCTCCCGCTTCTCCCGCTTCAGCTCCTGCTCGGCGTTGCGGACGTTCTTCTCGGCGACCTCCTGCTCGGCGCGCACGGCCTCCTCGTACGCGGTGAAGTTCCCGCCGTGGAAGCGCAGTTCACCACGCCCGAGTTCGGCGATGCGGTCCATGCGGTCGAGCAGCGCGCGGTCGTGGCTGACCAGGAGCAGACAGCCGTTGAAGTCCGACAGCACGTCGTAGAGCCGGTGCCGGGCCTCCAGGTCGAGGTTGTTGGTGGGCTCGTCGAGCAGCAACACGTCGGGACGCCTGAGCAGTTGGGCGGCGAGTCCGAGGGAGATGACCTGGCCGCCGCTGAGGGTGTCCAGACGGCGGTCCAGAGCGAGGCCGGTGAGACCGAGACGGTCGAGCTGGGCGCGGGTGCGCTCCTCGATGTCCCAGTCGTCGCCGATGACGGTGAAGTGCTCCTCGCCGACGTCCCCGGACTCTACGGCGTCCAGCGCGCGGATCACCTCGGCGACGCCGAGCACCTCGGCGACGGTGAGCTCGCCGGTGAACGGCAGGCTCTGCGGGAGGTGGCCCAGGGTGCCGTTGACGGCCAACGAGCCGCCGACGGGCTTGAGTTCACCGGCGATCAGCCCGAGCAGTGTGCTCTTGCCGGAGCCGTTGGGGGCGACCAGGCCGGTACGGCCGGCGGTGACGGTGAAGGACAGGTCGTCGAAGACCGGGGTGTCGTCCGGCCAGACGAAGGAGAGGTTCGAGCAGACGATGGCGGCATCGGACATGGAGGCGACCTCGAAGGAACTGAGGGCAGACAGAGCTCTGCCCCGGCAGACGGGTGAAAAAGGGGTACGACGAACCGGCCACGTCGGCGGCGCTCCTCAGCGCGTCCGGTGGCCGTCAGATCCGGATCTCACCCGGAGATGTCGTCTTCACCCACCACGTCTGTGACTCCTCGGTGCATGGTCAATTCCGCCAACAGCCTAACAACGGGCCTCGGCGCATGGCCGAAGGGTTCAGGACATTCGTACCCGGGCCGTCAGCCGACGCGGTAGCGCACCGGGAGGGACAGCACGCCGCGGATGATCCCGGAACCGATCCAGTCGAGCGAGTCGACCGGGGCGGCGAGTGCGAGTTCCGGGACACGGGACAGCAGGGTGCGCAGGGCGATGTCCGTCTCCAGCCGGGCGAGAGGCGCTCCCAGGCAGTAGTGGATGCCGTGCCCGAAGGCGAGATGGCGGGCGCCCGGCCGCGTCACGTCAAGACCGGCGGGGTCGTCCCCCTCGGCCTGCGGGGCGTCGTGCCCGGCCGAGCCGAGAGCGACGACGATCATGCTCCCTCGGGGGATCGGCACCCCGCCCAACTCCAGGTCCTGCGACGCGTAGCGGCTGGTGGAGCGTTCGACCGAGGTGTCGTGGCGCAGGAACTCCTCCACCGCGCCCGGCATCAGCCCGGGCCGCTCACGCAGCAGCTCCAGCTGGTCCGGGTGCCGCAGCAGGGCCAGCAGGGCGTTGCCCAGCAGGTTCACCGTGCTTTCGTGGCCGGCGACGACCAGCATCATGGCCGTCCCCACGAGTTCCTCCTCGGAGAGCCGGCCGTCCTCCTCGTCGCGTACGGCGACCAGGGCGGACAGCAGGTCGTCCTCGGGGTGGCGGCGCTTGGCGGCGATCAGGTCGGCCAGCAGTCCGTGCAGGCCGGCCAGCGCCGGACGGTGCTCGGGTGAGGCCACCCGGAGCGCCAGTCCCGACCAGCGTCGGAAGTCGAGGTGGTGCTCCCGCGGGATGCCGAGGAGTTCGGCGATGACCGTGGCGGGCAGCGGGGCGTTGAAGGCCTCGACGAGGTCGACCTCGCCCGACGGTGGCAGCGCGTCGATCAGGTCGTGGGCGATCTGCTCGATGCGCGGTGCCAGTTCGGCGGTGCGCCGGGGGGTGAAGGCGGCCGACGCCAGTCGGCGCAGCCGGGTGTGCTCGGGCGGGTCGGCCTCCATCATCTGCGCTCCGAGGCCGACCTTGGGCTGGTGGAGGACGTAGCCGGCGGCGGCCAGGGCCTCGGCGGCGGGCGTGGCGTCCTTGAGTAAGGCGGGGTGGGTCAGCGCCTCCCGCGCCAGGTCGTAGCCGACGACCACCCAGCCCCTCAGGCCCAGGTGGAACTCGGCCGGGTGGAGGGGGCCCAGCTCCCGCAGCCGGGCGTAACGCGCGGGGGCGTCCGCCTTGAAGGCGGCATCGATGACCACCCTGCCGTCCCGGTAGGGGCACGACTCGTGCAGGCTCATGATGCGTCTCTCCCGGTCCTGGGGGCTGACTGCCGTGCGGGGCAGACCCGGACGGCACGGTGGGGTCGTCGTCGGGTGAACGAGCCGGGGCCCGTGGAGGTTCATTCGTCCGACACGGCCTCGGTCAGGCGGACGGGGGCTCCCCGGGGGGCCGGGGGCATACCGCATGACGCAGGCTCAGTGACGGCATGTGGTTACGCTAACCACCCGTCAGGAGCGCGGGAGTGCGAAAGGGTTGGGCCGCGACCGGTTGCTCGGCGACCGGGCAGGGAGGGAAGCGTTGATCGTCTGGGTGAACGGCGCGTTCGGCAGCGGGAAGACCACGCTCGTGGAGGAGTTGCGTACCCGTTGGCCCGAGGCGCTGGTCTACGACCCGGAGCTGGTGGGCTATGTGCTGCGGCAGATCGTGGAGGTGCCGACCGGCGACTTCCAGGACCTCCGGCTGTGGCGCAGGCAGGTCGCCGACCTGGCGGTGGGGCTGGTCGAGGAGTACGACCGCCCGGTGCTGGTCCCGATGACCTTGGTCGACCCCGGTTACGCCGGTGAGATCTTCGGCGCGTTGAAGGGCGCGGGCATCGAGGTTCACCACTTCTTCCTCAAGGTCTCCCGGCAGGTCCTGGAAGAACGGATCGACGGGCGGAGCTTCACACCGGACGATCCCGCGCGGGACGAACGGGTCCGGCGCTGGTGCAAGGACAGGATCGAACCGTGTGTGGCCGCGGCCGACGCGCTGCCCGCCGACACGACGTTCCTGGACGGCGAGTTGACTCCGCGGGAGCTGGCCGACCACGTGCTGTCCCACGTCCGAGCCGGTGCCTGATCGCCCGCCGGACACGCTCGCTGCCCGACCCGGGAACACACGCCCCTCGCGGAATCGCCGAGCCGTCCCCGGTCAGCGGTCCAGTGGGGGCAGCTGGGCCAGGCCCGTGTCGGACATGATGCGGGCGACGGTCTCGTGGCCGTCGGGCAGCAGGTCGCGTGGGCGGTACCAGTCGCGCAGTTGCGCCTCGGTGACCTCGTCGGCGATGGGCTTGGTGGCATGCCGGGCGAGGGTTTCGTCGAACGGCACGTCCAGGTAGTAGCCGTGGGTCGGACCGCGGTGGTCGGCGCGCAGCCGCGCGAGCATGTCGCCGTAGTGGTCGGCGTAGAGGAGGCCCTCGACCACGACGTGGTACCCGGCGTCCAGGGCGTAGCGGGCGGTCAGATCGATCAGGCCGATGTTCGCGGCGCCGGGCCGGTCCCGCTCGCGTAGCACGACGCGGCGGAGGTTGTCCTGGCCGACGAGGGCCAGTCCGCGGCCGAACTTCTCGCGGAGACCGGCCGCGACGGACGACTTCCCCGAGGCGCTGTTGCCGCGCAGCACGACCAGCCGGGTTTCCTCGGTTCCCACCCTCACGGCGGTCACGCTACCGACGTCCGGTGACACGGCGGGAGCACCCGGCCGCTGAGCGCCGTCACCCGCTGCTCCCCGTCACCCGGTGCGCGTGGCCCGCGCGTCCATCGCGTGGCGGATCGCCGTGAGGAAGGCCCGGATCAGCGGATGCTCCCCGGCCCCGGCGCGCACGGTCGCGAGCACCGTGCGGACATCGCCCGCGGAGCCGTCGAGGAAGAGACCGGGCGTGCGGTCGAACCACAGCATGTCGGGCAGGAACGCCACCGCGTGGCCCTCCTCGACCAGCCGTGCGTGTACCAGCATGTCCGCGGACACGTGGACGACGTCCGGCTCGAACCCCGCGGCATGGCAGACGCCCCTCGCCCATGCCCGGGCCGGTGTGCCGGCGGGTTCCATCACCCAAGGGTGCTCGGCCAGTTCGGCGAGCGACCCCACCGGGGCGGGCGCCGCCAGCCGCATGGCGTCCTCGCCCAGCAGATGGTGCTCGAACTCCGCGTGGAGGGCCGGCCGCGCATGCCCGGGAAAGGTCTCGTCGATCACCAGGTCGAAGTCCCGGGTGAGCAGACCGGGCAGCGAGGTGTCGGGCTCCGCCTGCGTGGCCTCCACCCTGATCCGGGGGTGGTTCTCCCGCAGCCAGGTCAACGCGACGGGCATCAGCGCGAGCATCGCCGTCTGGAAGGCCGCGACCCTGATCACCCCGGAGGTCTCCCGCAGCGACTCCGCGATCTCCGCCTCGGCGCGCTCCAGCTCCCGCAGCGCCTTCTCCGTACGCGCGACGAGGATCTCCGCCTGCGGCGTCAGCCGGACCCCCCGGCCTTCCCGCTCCAGCAGCGGGGCGCCGACTTCGGCCTCCAGCAGCGTCAGCTGCTGGGAGACGGCCGAGGGACTGTAGGACATGGCCGAGGCGACGGCGGCCAGCGTCCCCCGGTGCTTCAGCTCCCGCAGCACCACCAGACGGCGCAGGTTGTACACGCCCCACCTCCGCAATCCATCAGATTCCGTGACCTGTCTTCTCCAGAAACATTCACTTTACTGAAGGGACCTGCTTTGAAAGCGTGAACGCAAGCAACGCCGCACGAGGGAGGCAAGCAGGACATGGACATCGAAGCGCTCCGCCGGGACACCCCGGGCACCGCGCACCGGATCCACCTCAACAACGCGGGCGCGGGCCTGCTGTCGCGGCAGACGCTCCAGGCCGTCACCTCCCACCTGGAGCTGGAGGCCACGATCGGCGGTTACGAGGCCGCGGACCAGGAACGGGACCGCATCGACGCCACCTACGGGCACCTCGCGCGGCTGGTGGGCGGCACGGCGGACGAGATCGCGCTGTTCGACAACTCCACCCACGCCTGGAACGCCGCGTTCTACGCCATGACGTTCAAGCCGGGCGACCGCATCCTCACCGGCCGGGCCGAGTACGGCAGCGGCGTCCTCGCCTACCTGCAGACCGCCCGGCGGACCGGAGCCGAGATCGTCGTCGTCCCGGACGACGAGTCCGGCCGGCTCGACACCACCGCCCTCGCGAACCTGATCGACGACCGCGCCAGGCTGGTGGGCCTCACCCATGTCCCCACCAGCGGCGGCCTGGTCAACCCGGCAGCCGAGGTCGGACGCGTCACCCGCGCAGCCGGCGTCCCCTTCCTCCTCGACGCCACCCAGTCCGTCGGCCAGTTCCCCGTGGACGTCGCCGAGATCGGCTGCGACATGCTCACCGCCACCGGCCGCAAGTTCCTTCGCGGCCCGCGTGGCACCGGCTTCCTCTGGGTGCGCACCGAGGCACTCGCCTTCCTGGAGCCGCACGTGATCGAGATCGCCGCGGCCACCTGGGACGGCAGGCGCGGATTCACCTGGAACGACGGCGCGCGGCGCTTCGGGACGTGGGAGGCCGGCTACGCCGGCGTCCTGGGCCTGAGCACCGCCGTCCGGCAGGCCCTGGACCTCGGCATGGACGAGATCGGCCGACGCACCCTCGCCCTCGGCGCCCGCCTGCGCGAGCAGTTGGACGCCGTGCCCGGCATCACCACCTACGACCTCGGCCTTCAGCGGTGCGCCATCGTGACCTGCAAGATCGACACCATGGCGACGGCCGACACCGCGGCCGCCCTCGCCGCGCACGGCATCAACGTCAGCACCACCGACCCCGCGCAGACGCAGTTCGACACCGAGGCCCGGGGCGTCCACCCGCTGCTGCGGCTCTCGCCGCACTACTACAACACCGAGGCCGAGATCGACCGCGCCGTCGAGGTCCTCGCCGACCTCGCAGCCGCCCACCGGTCGCGCCCCCAAAACGGCGCGCCTGAAAGGGTGTAGCTGCCCGCACGCCCCCTCGGAAGGGACTTCTCGGCATGGCCGTCATCCACCACACCACCCTCAAGCCGACCAAGCTGGAACTGCTCGCCCCCTGGCTGCCCTCCCGCCCCTGGTACCGCGGTGGCGCGGCCGAACCGGTGCTGGCCAAGGCCGGAGGTTTCCGGCTCGACGATCCGCAGGGCGAGGTCGGGATCGAGTTCATGGTGGTCACCGACACCTCCGCGTCCACGAACTGCTCCGGCCCCCACCCGGCCGCCTATCTGGTGCCGCTCACCTACCGCGGTGCCCCGCTCGACGGCGCGGAACACGCCCTCGTCGGCACCATGGAGCACGGCGTGCTGGGGCGGCGCTGGGCCTACGACGGCTGCCACGACCCCGTGCTGGCGGCCCAGTTGGCGGCGCTGATCGAGGGGCGGACGCAGGCCCAGGACCAGAACACCAGCGATGCCCCCGACCGGGAGGTCAACGTCTCCTTCACCGGTGACGGCCCCGTCTTCTCCGACGCGGACTCGGCCCTGTCCGTCACCGACGACCGGGAAGGCACCGAACTGACCACGTCCCACGGTCCGACCCTCCGCCTGCAGCGGGTCCTGCGGCCGGCGCCGGACGACCGGCCTCTCCCGCCGCAGGGAGCGATCGGCCATGTCACCGGTCCCTGGCAGTTGCCGGACGGCACGCGCGCCCGGGGGCTGTTCGCCGTCCTGCAGCCCGGGCCCCGCGCATAGCCTCTCCGCCTCCGGGGCGCGGCGGCCGACAGTGATGCCCTGCGCCGGCGGCCTCATCCAGGGCCGCCGGCACGCCCCCCCGGCAGCGCCTGGCGCACGGACCACACCACGGCCACCGGCCGTACGGCCATCACCGCGGGAGACCGTCCGCCGATCGCGCCGGACGATCCATGGGCTGGTATGCCGGGCGACCCATGGGCTGATTACCGCCCGACGACCCATCGGCTGCTCACGCGGTCGCGTCCAGCTCCAGGTCCTCCAGGACCGTCACCAGCCGGCGCCGGGCGTCGGCGGGCAGGCCGCGCAGGGGCAGCGGCAGGTTCGGCTCGGCGGCGAGGCCCAGGTGCGCGGCGGCCGCCGACACCACCCGCAGGCCCCCGTACGCGCGGAAGAGCTCCCACAGGGGCTCCAGCCGCGTCGAGCGGTCCAGGGCACCCTCGGCGTCACCGCTCCGGGCGGCACGCGTGAGGGCGAGCGCCGTGCGGGGGAACAGGCCCCCGATGACCGAGTACCACGTGTCGCAGCCGGCGTTCAGCCCGGCGGCCGCCGACCAGTCGCCGCTCACGCCGACGGCGACGGTCTCCGGGAGCAGCGCCCGCAACGCCGCGACGCGCTGCCGGGCAGCCGCCCGGTCGCCGGGCACCGGCGGGATCTTCACGGCGGCGACGTTCGGCAACCCGGCGATACGGCCGTGCAGTTCGTCGGTGAAGTCGACGTGCGTGGTGCGGGGGTTGTCGTACACGCACAGCGGCACCGACAGCTCCCGGGTGACGTCCTCGTACAGGCCGAACACCTCGTCCTCGGTGAGCGGCTGGTACGTCATCGGGGCGAGCAGCACCGCGGACGCGCCCGCCTTCTGCGCGTCCTCGGCATGGGCCAGGACCTGCGCGGTCCGCAGCGCCCCGATGCCGACCATGACCGGCACCCCGTCGGCGGCCTCCACCGCGAGCGCCGTCACGCGGGCGCGCTCCTCGCGGGTGAGGTAGGCGTACCCGCCCGTCGAGCCGAGAGCCCCCACGGAGTCGACGCCCGCGGCCGCGAGCCGGGCCACGAGCGCGCTGAACGCCCGCTCGTCGATGCCCTCCTCGGTCGTGGGGGTGAGGGGGAAGGCACTGAGACCGCGGAACATGCGAGGACTCCCGGGGACGACTTGCGGTACGGATCCCAGGCAGGCTGTCACAGATCCGGGCGCCGTCCTGTCTTTCCGGTGAAACAGCAACCAGCGACAGGAGACAGTGATGAAGATCGTGGTCGTCGGCGGTACGGGGCTCATCGGCTCACAGGTGGTCGCGCGCTTGCGCGACCGTGGTCACACGGCCGAGGCCGCCGCCCCCTCCACGGGCGTCGACACACTCACCGGCGAGGGCCTGGACGCGGCCCTCCGGGGCGCCGAGGTGGTCGTGGACGTGTCGAACTCGCCGTCCTTCGACGCCGAGCCGGCCCTGGAGTTCTTCACCCGCTCGGCCCGCAACCTGTTCGCCGCGGAGCAGCGGGCGGGCGTCCGCCACCACGTCGTGCTGTCCATCGTCGGCGTCGACCGGGTGCCCGGCTACGGCTACTACGAGGCGAAGGTCGCCCAGGAGGACGCCGCGCGCGGCAGCGGGGTGCCGTACAGCATCGTGCGCGCCACCCAGTTCTTCGAGTTCATCGCGCCGGTGATGAACATGTCCACGGAGGGCACCGAGGTGCGGCTGCCGTCCACGCGGCTGCGGCCCATCGCCTCCGCCGACGTGGCCGCGGCCGTCGCCGAGGCGGCGCAGGGCGAGCCGTCGAACGGCATCCGCGACATCGCGGGCCCGGAGGTCCACGGGCTGGACCGGCTCGGCGAGATCACCCTGGCGGTCAGGCCGGACGGCCGCACCGTCGTCACCGACGAGACCGCCGGCCTGTTCGCGGGCATGCCCGACGTGCTCACCGGCGACGGGATCGCGCACCTCGCCGCCACCCGCTACGAGGAGTGGCTGAAGCAGAACTGACCCACCGGCTACGGGCGGCCGGCGCCCCTGCGCGCCGACCGCTCGTACGCCCGCAGCTTGTCCGGCGCCAGCACCCAGTAGAGCCCGTCGATGCCGTCCGGCCCCGCGGTGGCGCTCACCAGGGCGACGGCGGCCCCGTCGCGGACGAGCAGCAGGCAGGGCTGCCCGTTGGCCTCCACGAGGCGGTACTCGGCCCCGGGGAAGAACTTCCGCGCGAAGGCGGTGACCCTGGCCACGCGCCCGGTCCCCACGATCTCCAGCCGGGCCACGCCGCGCATGCCGTTGCCGTCCGCGTAGGCCACGACGTCGGCCGACAGCACGCTCTCCAGCGCGGCGACGTCACCGTCCCGGGCGGCGGCGACGAAGGCCTCCAGCAGACGCCGGTGCTGTGCCGTGTCGACCGGCTCACGGCGCTCGGAGTCCAGGCGCCTGCGGGCCCGGGATACGATCTGCCGCGTGTTGGCCTGGCTCAGCCGGAGCATGTCCGCGATCTCGTCGTAGGCGTAGTCGAACGCCTCCCGCAGCACGTACGCCGCCCGCTCCACGGGATTCAGCCGCTCCAGGACCAGCAGCACCGCCAGCTCCAGCGCCTCGCCGCGCTCCGCGCCGACCTGCGGATCGACGCCGGTGTCCACGGGCTCGGGCAGCCAGGGCCCCACGTAGGCCTCGCGGCGGACCCGCGCCGACCGGGCCACGTTGATCGCCAGCCGGGTGGTGGTCTTCGCCAGGAACGCGCCCGGGTCGAGCACCGCCTCCCGGTCGGCGCCCTGCCAGCGCACCCACACCTCCTGCACCACGTCCTCGGCCTCGGACACGCTGCCCAGGACGCGGTAGGCGATCCCGAACAGCCGGGGCCGCAGCCGCTCGAAGGCCTCCGCGGCCGCGTCCAGCGCGTCGCCGGTGAGGGGCTGGTGCTGGTCCATGCTGCCGATGCCTCCACGGGTCGACCGTCCTGCCCCAGACAGTACGACCCCCGGAGGGCGGACACCCGACGGCGCTCAGTCCGCGTAGCGGGGCGTCCACTGCGCCCGCGCGACCGCCTTGCGCAGCTCCTCCTCCGTGGCCTGCGGGGCCACGCCGTCCTCCACGGCGGCCAGGGCCGCGGCCAGGGCGATCTCGCGTGCGGACTCCCGCATGCCGGCCAGGGGCGGCAGCAGGGGAACGGGCCCGTCGTCACCGTCCGCCGCCCGCACCGCGCACCGCGCGACGGCCCGGGCGGCGGCCACGAACATGCGGTCGGTGACCCGCGTGGCGCCGCTTGCCGTCACCGCGAGGCCCATGGCCGGGAAGACGTACACGTTGTTGGACTGCGCCACCGGCACCTCGCGTCCGTCCACCGTCAGCGGCGGGAAGGGCGAACCGGTGGCGATCAGCGCCCGTCCGTCGGTCCAGCGGGTCAGGTCGGCGGGTTCCGCCTCGGAGTGGGAGGTGGGGTTGGAGAGCGGGAAGACGACGGGCCGTTCGCAGGTCGAGGCCATCTGCCGGACGATCTCCTCGGTGAACGCGCCGTGCGCCGTCGACAGCCCGATGAGCGCCGTCGGCTCCACGCGGCGCACCACCTCGGCGAGACCGGTGCCGTCCCAGTCGGACACCTCGTCGTCGTCGCGGGCGAACCTCCGCTGCTGCGGCGTCAGCTCGGACCGCGAGGACACCAGCAGGCCGTCCACGTCGAGGATCCAGAAGCGCCGCGTGGCCTCGTCCTCCGACAGCCCTTCGTCGATCATCGCCGTACGGATCATGTCGGCGACGCCGATGGCGGCCGACCCCGCGCCCAGGATCACCAGGCGCTGGTCGGGCAGCGGGGTGCCCGCCACGTCCGCCGCGGTCGACAGGGCGCCGAGCGTGACGGCCGCCGTGCCCTGGATGTCGTCGTTGAAGGTCAGCAGCCGGTCGCGGTAGCGGGCGAGGATCGGATGGGCGTGGGCGGTCGCGAAGTCCTCCCACTGCAGCAGTGTCCCGGGGAGCTCCGCCTCGACCGCCGAGACGAACGCCTCGATCATCTCGTCGTACTCGGCGCCGGTCAGCCTGCGGGCGCGGCGGCCCAGGTAGCGCGGGTTGTCGAGCAGGTCCTCGTTGTCCGTGCCGACGTCCAGCAGGATCGGCAGGGTGCGGGCGGGGTGGATGCCGCCGATCGCCGTGTAGAGGCTGAGCTTGCCGATCGGGATGCCCATGCCGCCGACGCCCTGGTCGCCCAGGCCGAGGATGCGCTGGCCGTCGGTGACGACGATGACGTCCACGTCCTGGTCCGGGTGCGGGCGGTTGCGCAGGATGTCCCGGAAGCGGTGCCGGTCCTCCCAGGTCAGGAACAGCCCCCGCGGCCTTCGGTAGATCTCGCTGAACCGCTGACAGGCCTCACCCACCGTCGGTGTGTAGACGACGGGCAGCAGCTCCTCCAGGTGCTCGGTGACCAGACGGTGGAAGAGCACCTCGTTGGTGTCCTGGAGCTGCCGCAGATAGATGTGCCGGTTCAGGGGCTTGTCGTAGCTGCGGAACGCCTCATAAGCCCGGGCGACCTGCTCGTCCAGGGTCTCGACGGCGGGTGGGAGGAGGCCGTCCAGACCGAGTGCCTCGCGTTCGCCGCGGCTGAAGGCGGTGCCCTTGTTGACCAGCGGGTCGGCCAGGGTCGTGACGGCGGGGCTCGTGGTGGGGCGGGGGAGGTTCATCGGCTGGTCCATGGGGTGACGTGTTCCCGAGACGCGCCGGAACGTGCGGGTGAGCTGTGCCATCCGGACGAACCGCGTCCCCTCGAGAACGTCCTCCGCCACCGATGAGTTCCACCGCGCCGCCCGGTCCACCCCTCCGTAAGGCATACCGAGCCCCAACACCTCGCAGGAGACAGTGACATGAGTGTGACGACACCTCAGACCCGGGCCGCACGCACCGAAGGCCTCCTCTCCGCACGCCCCGTCTGGCTGGTCGGCATCCTGGCGACCCTCGCCGGTGCCGTCGTGACGGAGGTGTTCGCCCTCGCCGCACGGGCCGCGGGCGTCCCCATGGAGGCGGCGAGTCCTGGGGCGACGGAGGCCGCGGAGATCCCGGTGGGCGGCTTCTTCGGCGGGGTGGTCCTCTGGTCGGTCGCCGGCGTCGTCCTCGCGGTGGCGCTCGCCCGCTGGGCCCGGCGGCCCGCCCGCACCTTCACGATGACCACGGTCGCCCTCACCGCGCTGTCCCTCGCCGGGCCGGCCGTCGCCCCGCACACCGCCACCTCCACGCAGGTCGTCCTGGCCGTGTCGCACGGAGTGGCCGCCGCGGTGATCATCCCCGTGCTGGCCCGCCGGCTGTCCCACGGGCAGCGGTGACGCCTCCCTCCCCGGATCCCGACACCGGCCCGTCGCGCCCCGCCGCCGACGGGCCGTCGTCATGTGCACCCCGCCGTCTCCCCCCTGCACCCGAACAGCCCAGTGCCGCTCCGCCGGAGGAGGCGACGGTGGATGGCCGGTGTGAACGTGGTGGAAGGCATGCGCATGCACACCGGGACGAGGAGGCGCGATGGCGGAAGCAGCGGTCGGGGTCGGCACGGGGAGCGCCGCCGCGCGAGGCGGCGGGGACCCGTCCGACCTCGCACAGCTCAGTGCCGTCGCTGACGCCGTCCTCTACGAGGGCTACCTCCTCTACCCCTACCGCCGTTCCTCGGCCAAGAACCGCGTCCGCTGGCAGTTCGGAGTGCTCTTCCCCCGGGACTGGGTGGAGTCCGACGGCCCCGTCGTCCCCGGTGTCTCCGGCTCCGCCGACTCCTGGTACCAGCGGACCGAGTGCCTGCTGCGGATCCGGCGGCCCGGCAGCGCCTCCGTACGCGTGCGGATCCGCTACCTCCAGATGCAGCGCAAGCAGGTGCGGGACACCGAACACCGCCCTGTCGAGTCGCTGCGCGCCGACGACGGCACCGTGCACCTGACCTTCGACGAGGCCGTACCGCGCGAAGCCGCCGTCGAGGTCCCGCTCGACGAACTCCTGCGCGGCGGCCGCACCGTCGCGGTGGGCGCCGCGGCCGGCGAGGACGTCGAGCCACTGCCCGGGGGCACCGGGCGGGTGGTACGGCACCGTGAAGAGGTACGGGCCGAGACCACCGTCACCGCCGAGCGGCTCTCGGACGACCTGTGCCGGCTGCGCGTACGGACCACGAACACGGCGCCCGCGCCGGCACCGACGGCCTCGCGTGAGGAGGCCCTGCGCCGGGCCCTCATCGCCACGCACACCCTCGTCGGCGGCGACGGCGTGGAGTTCGTCTCGCTCATCGACCCGCCCACGGACCTCCGGGCGCACGCGCGCGCCTGCCGGAACGAGTTCACCTTCCCCGTCCTCGGCGGTACGGCCGAGGAGCCCGCACGCGTCGTGCTGTCCGCCCCGATCATCCTGCCCGATCACCCCCAGGTGGCCCCCGAGAGCCCGGGCGACCTGCACGACGCCGCCGAGATCGACGAGATCCTCACGCTGCGCACGATGCTGCTGACCGACGAGGAGAAACGCGAGGCCCGGGCCACCGACCCCAGGGCGGCGGCGATCCTCGACCGCGTCGACACCATGCCGCAGGAGGTCTTCGAACGACTGCACGGCGCCGTCCGCTCCCTGACACCGTCCGCCCCGCCGGCCCAGGCGTCGTCCGCCCCGCCGGCCCCGGCCTCGGCGTCGTCCGCCCCGCCGGCCCCGGCGCCCGCCGACCGCCCCTCCTGGTGGCAGGAGGGCGCCGACGACGGCCTCTCCCCGTCCACCGACACCGTGCTCGTCGACGGCGTCCCCCTCGGCGGCGGCAGCCGCGTCCGGCTGCGCCCCCGCGGGCGCGGCGCCGACGCCCAGGACATGTTCCTGGCCGGGCGGACCGCCGAGGTCGCCGCCGTCTTCCACGACGTCGACGGCAGCGTGCACCTCGCCGTCACCCTCGACGACGATCCCGCGGCCGAACTGCACTCCTGGTACGGCCGCTTCCACTACTTCCGGCCCGACGAGCTCGAACCCCTCGGGCCCGCCGGATCCCCGGACGAGCCGTCGGCACCGGCTCCCGCCGCGGCCCAGACGCGGCACACGACCGACTCCGAGACCCCCGCAGCGGAGGCCGAGTGACATGACAACGCACAGCAGCACCACCGAAGTCAGCAAGGAGCCCGAGCGGGCCGAGGACCGGCAGGGCATAGACGAGATCACCATCCTCTGGATCTCCGAAGGGATGAGCTGCGACGGCGACACCGTCTCGCTCACCGCCGCCGACCAGCCCTCCATCGAGGACCTGGTGCTCGGCCTGATCCCGGGCCTGCCCAAGGTGAACCTGGTCAACAAGGTGCTCTCCCCGAGCCTGGGCGGCGAGGACTTCCTCGCCCCCTACCGGGCGGCCGTACGCGGCGAACTCGCCCCGTTCATCCTGGTGATCGAGGGCTCGATCCCCAACCAGAACATCATCGAGGGCGACGGCTACTGGACGTCCTTCGGCAACGACCCGGAGACCGGCGAGCCGCAGACCCTCAACTGGTGGATCGACCAACTCGCCCCCAAGGCCTGGGCGGTGGTCGCCGCCGGCACCTGCGCCACCTTCGGCGGCATCCACGCCATGTCCGGCAACCCCACCGGCTGCATGGGCCTCGCCGACTACCTGGGCTGGGACTACACCTCCCAGGCCGGGCTGCCGGTCGTCAACGTGCCGGGCTGCCCGATCCAGCCCGAGAACTTCATGGAGACCCTGATCTGGGTCCTCTACCACGCGGCCGGCTCCGCGCCCCCGCCGCCGCTCGACCACATGCTGCGCCCGCAGTGGCTGTTCGGGAAGACGGTCCACGAGGGCTGCGACCGCGGCGCGTACTACGAGCAGGCCAGTTTCGCCAAGGACTACAACTCGCCCAAGTGCCTGGTGAAGACGGGCTGCTGGGGGCCGGTCGTCAACTGCAACGTGCCCAAGCGCGGCTGGATGGGCGGCATCGGCGGCTGCCCGAACGTCGGCGGCATCTGCATCGGCTGCACGATGCCCGGCTTCCCCGACGCGTTCATGCCGTTCATGGACGAACCCCCGGGCGGCACCCTGTCGTCCCTGGCCATCAAGCCGTACGGGGCCGTCATCCGCCGGCTGCGCGGCATGACCAACGAGCTGGTCAACCACGAGCCCAAGTGGCGTCACAACAAGCGCAAGCTGACCAGCGGCTACGACCCGCGCTGGCGGCCCTGATGAGACCCGCGACCCACCACACCACCGACCGTGAGGGGCAGTACCGCAGATGACCACCACCGAGGCCCGGCCCACCGAGCGCAAACCGCCACAGCTCGTGGACATGTCCTGGGATCCGATCACCCGGATCATCGGGAACCTGGGCATCTACACGAAGATCGACTTCGCCAACCGGGAAGTCGTCGAATGCCACAGCACCTCGTCGCTGTTCCGCGGCTACTCGGTGTTCATGAAGGGCAAGGACCCGCGCGACGCGGGCTTCATCACGTCCCGGATCTGCGGCATCTGCGGCGACAACCACACCACCTGCTCCGACTACGCCCAGCAGATGGCCTACGGCGTCAAGCCGCCCCCGCTGGCCGAGCACATCGTCAACCTCGGCGAGGCCGCCGAGTACATGTTCGACCACACGATCTTCCAGGACAACCTGGTCTTCGTGGACTTCTGCGAGGCGATGGTCAAGGCCACCAACCCCGGGGTGCTGGCCCGCGCCGAGCGCACCGAGGCGCCCCGCGGCGAGATCCACGGCTACCGCACGATCGCCGACATCATGAAGGCCTTCAACCCCTTCGAGGGAGAGGTCTACAAGGAGGCCCTGAAGGTCAGCCGGGTCACCCGCGAGATGTTCTGCCTGATGGAGGGGCGGCACGTCCACCCGTCCACGCTCTACCCGGGCGGCGTCGGCACGATGCCGCAGCCGACCGCCTTCACCGACTACCTCAGCCGCCTCATGCGGGTCATCGACTTCGTGAAGAAGGCCGTCGCCATGAACGACGACGTCTTCGACTTCTTCTACGAGGCCCTGCCCGGCTACGAGGAGGTCGGCCGCCGCCGCGTCCTGCTGGGCTGCTGGGGCGCCTTCCAGGACCCCAAGGTCGTCGACTACCGCTACGAGTCGATGAACACCTGGGGCAAGGCCATGTACGTCACGCCGGGCATCATCGTCGACGGCGAACTGGTCACCAACAACCTCGTCGACATCAACCTCGGCCTGCGCATCATGCTGGGCAGCTCCTACTACGAGGACTGGGTCAACGAATCGCCCTTCGTCACCCACGACCCGCTCGGCAACCCCGTCGACATGCGCCACCCGTGGAACCAGACCACCGTCCCGGTGCCGCAGAAGCGCGACTTCGACGACAAGTACAGCTGGGTGATGAGCCCCCGCTGGTTCGACCAGCGCACCGGCGACCACCTCGCCCTCGACACCGGCGGCGGCCCGCTCGCCCGCCTGTGGTCGACCGCGCTGAGCGGCCTGGTCGACACCCCGTACGTCAAGTCCACCGGCCACAGCGTGCGCATCTCCCTGCCCAAGGGCGAGTCCCTGCCGGAGACCACCCTGGAGTGGCGCATCCCGCGCTGGAGCAACACCATCGAACGCGACCGCGCCCGGCCCTACTTCGTCGCCTACGCGGCCGCCATGGCCCTGCAGTTCCTCGAAGAGGCCATGGGCATGGTGCGTGCCGGCGAGACCAAGGTGTTCGAGAACTACGAGGTGCCCGACGAGGCGATCGGCTGCGGCTTCCACGAGGCCGTGCGCGGCGTCCTCTCCCACCACCTGGTGATCAAGGACAAGAAGATCGCCAACTACCACCCGTATCCGCCCACCCCGTGGAACGCCAGCCCTCGCGACATGTACGGCACCCCGGGCCCCTACGAGGACGCCGTGCAGGGCCAGCCCGTCTTCGAGGAGAACGGGCCGGACGACTTCAAGGGCGTCGACATCATGCGCACGGTCCGCAGCTTCGACCCCTGCCTGCCGTGCGGCGTCCACATGTACGTCGGCAAGGGCAAGACGCTCACCACCCTGCACTCGCCGACGTACGGGGCGAACCATGGCTGAGCCCGCCGCCGCGCGGCTGGCCGACCCGGACGTCGAGGCCCGGCTCGCCCGGCTCGACGAGGTCCTGGAAGCCCTCGCGTCCCTCCCCGGCCCCGCCACCGAGGCGGTCCGGCTGCTGACCGAGGTCTACGGCGAGGCACTGGCCCGCGTCCTGGACCGGGCGGACGGGGAGCTGGCCGCACGCCTCGCCGAGGACGAGCTGCTGGGGCACCTGCTGGTGCTGCACGACATCCACCCCGAGCCCGCCGAACGCCGGGCGGCCCGCGCGGTCGAACGGCTGCGGCCGGCCGTCCAGGAGCGGGGCGGGGACGTCGAGTGGGCCGGCGTGGAGGGCGAAGTGGCCCGCGTGCGCCTGACGACGGGCGGCGGCTGCGGCTCCGGCTGCGGTGGCGGTGGCGGCACCTCCGAGGTCACCGAGGCGGTCCGGGCGGCGGTGCTCGCCGCGGCTCCCGAGCTGACGGCCGTGGAACCGCTGACCGACACCGCCCAAGCCCCCGCCTTCGTGCCCCTGACCACCCTCACGCACCGGAGCGCACGGTGACCACCGACGGGGCGCTGGCCCGCCTCATCCGCTCCACCGCCGAACGCACGGCGGCGGCCGGGGCCGAGGCGTGCGACCTGTGCGCCGCGCCGGTCGCCGAGGAGCACGCCCACCTGTACGACACCGGGCAGGAGGAGGTGCGCTGCGCCTGCGGCCCCTGCTCGGTGCTGTTCGCCGAGGCCGGGGCGGGCGACGGGCAGTACCGGCTGGTGCCCCGGCGCCGGGTCCGGCTCCCCGAGGTCGACACGGCCGCGCTCGGCGTACCCGTCGGCCTGGTGTTCTTCGTGCCCCGGGCGGACGGCACCGTCACCGCCCAGGGACCGAGCCCGGCCGGGGCCATGCGCTGGGAGGTGGACGCGGCGGCCTGGCGGGAGCTGGCCCGGACGTGTCCGCGGCTCGCGACTGTGGAACCCGAGGTGGAGGCCCTGCTGGTGAACACCGTCCACGGCCTGGACCACCACTGGATCGTGCCGATCGACGACTGCTACCGGATGGTCGCCGTCGTACGCCGGGAGTGGCGGGGCCTGTCCGGCGGCGGCCGGATCTGGCCGGCCGTCGAGCGGTTCTTCGAGGACCTCACCGAGCGGCCATGAGCACGCACTCCGCACGTCGGAGGCGAGGAAGGAGAACACCCATGGGCAGCATCAGAGTGGGCCGGGCCCAGGCGAAGCCGGACACACCCCGGCACGTCGCCGGCATGCACCAGGGCAACAAGGGACGGTACGAGGAGCAGAAGGGTCACCACGAGGACGGCACCGCCGACGCGCGCCGCTCCACGGGGATCCACTGGAAGCGGCATGACGCCCTCGCGGAGACCATGCCGAACATCCCGCCGGGATGACAGCCGTGATCACGAAGCAGGGAGTCGCCGCAATGAAGGTCCGACGAGCACGCAGACTCATGTCCCGCAGCCCCGTCGCGCTCATCTCACGCAGACCCGTCGCGCGAGGGCGGGGCGGGATGAGCGGGCAGCGGGTGCTGAAGGCCGAGGCCGTCCTGGTGGGCGGTCTGGCCCTGGGCCTGCTGGCCTGGGAGTTCCCCAGCCTGAGGCGGGAGATGCGGATCTGGCGGATGTCCGGCGGTTTCCGCGCCGGCCACCGCTACCCGTGAGCCCGCCGTGCACGAACTGTCGATCGCGACCGCGATCATCGAACGGGCCGGCGAGCTGGCCCGGGCGGACGGGACGGACGCCGTCTCGGCGGTGACCGTCCGGGTCGGCGAGCTGGCGGGCGTCGTCCCCGACGCCCTCGGCTTCGCCTTCGAGGTGGCCCGCGACGGCACCGCCCTGGCCGGGGCGCGGCTCGTGGTCGAGCAGGTCCCCGCGCAGGCCTGGTGCGGCCCGTGCGCCGAGGAGTTCGCGGTGGGCATGCCCCCGTTCTTCTGGTGCCCGCGCTGCGACCGGCCCTCCAGCGACCTGCGCAGCGGCCGTGAACTGGAGATCACCGGGATCGAGCCGGTCCCGGCCTAGCGGGAGGGCCCCGCCGTCGCGCATGCCGGCGGGGCCCTCCCGTGGCCGCGCGGGTCAGCAGATGCGCGGCAGTTGCTCGCCGAGCGGCAGGTCCACCACCCGGGTCCCGCCGAGACCGGTGGCGACCACCACCATCCCCGGGTGCTCGGCGACGCACTCGCCGATCAGCGCGGCCCCGGCCCCCTGCGGGTGTGCGCGCATCGCCGCCAGAACCTCTTCCGCCTCCGCCGCCGGGACGAAGGCGACCAGCCGCCCCTCGTTGGCGACGTACAGGGGATCGAGCCCGAGGAAGCCGCAGGCGTTCGCCACGGCGTCCGGCACCGGAAGGTCCCGCTCCCGCAGCCGGACACCGGTCCCGGACGCACGGGCGATCTCGTTGAGCGACGCCGCCAGGCCGCCCCGGGTGGGGTCGCGCAGCACATGGACGTCCGGGGTGACGGCGAGCATCGACGCCACCAGATCCGCCAGCGGCGCGGTGTCGCTGGCGACCTCCACCCCGAACTCCAGGCCCTCCCGGACGCTCATGATCGCCACCCCGTGCAGGCCGATGGGCCCGCTGACGATGACGGCGTCCCCGGGCCGCGCCCGCTGCGGCCGGATGTCCACCCCGTCGGGCACGAGCCCCACCCCGGCGGTGGTGACGTACACCCCGTCGCCGTGCCCGGACTCCACCACCTTGGTGTCACCCGTGGCGATGGTCACCCCGGCCGTCTCGGCCGCCGCGCCCATCGCACGCGCGATCCGCTCGACGACCGTCAGCTCCACGCCCTCCTCCAGCACGAAGGCGGCCGAGAGGTACGCGGGCCGGGCACCGCTCATCGCCAGATCGTTGACGGTGCCGTTCACCGCCAGGTCGCCCAGGCTGCCGCCCGGGAAGAACAGCGGCCTGACGACGTAGGAGTCGGTGGAGAAGGCGAGGCGCGCGCCGCCCAGTTCGAGGACGGCGGAATCGGCGAGCCCGGCGAGGGTGGCGTTGCCGTAGGCGGGGGTGAAGACCTGCTCCACCAGCTCCGCCGACAGGGCGCCGCCTCCGCCGTGCCCCATCACCACCACACCCTGGTCGCGCAGCGGGGCGGGACACGTCCAGCCGGCCGGGTCGACCACGTCGGCGAGTCGTTCAGGCAACGGGAGCCACCTCCTCCTGCGGGGCCCCGCCGGTCTGCGGCGACGAGGCGTTCATCCGGCGGTACAGGTAGTAGGCCGCGCAGGCGCCCTCGCTGGAGACCATGGTGGCGCCGAGCGGGGTGCGCGGGGTGCAGGTGGTGCCGAACGCGGCGCACTCGGTCGGCTTGATCAGCCCCTGGAGCACCTCGCCGCTGCGGCACTCGGCGGGCTCCTCGGTCCGGATGCCCGTGACGTCGAAGCGGTGCTCGGCGTCGTACGCGCGGAAGGCGTCGGTCAGCCGCCAGCCGCTCGACGGGATACGCCCGATGCCCCGCCAGTTGCGGTCGGTGACCTCGAACACCTCCTCGATCATGCGCACGGCGGCGGGGTTGCCGTTCTCGCGCACGGCCCGCGGGTAGGCGTTCTCCACCCGGTGCTCACCGCGCTCCAGCTGGCGGACGGCCAGGCGGATGCCCTCCAGGATGTCCAGCGGCTCGAAGCCCGTCACCACCATCGGCACGCCGAACCGCTCGGCGAGTTCCGGGTACTCGGCGGTGCCCATCACGCTGCACACGTGCCCGGCGGCAAGGAAGCCCTGCACCCGGCATTCGGGGGCCGTCATGATCGCCTCGATGGCCGGGGGCACCCGCACGTGCGACACCAGCAGGCTGAAGTTGGCCACGCCCAGACGGCGCGCCTGGTGCACGGCCATCGCGTTGGCGGGAGCGGTGGTCTCGAAGCCGATCGCGAAGAACACCACCTCCCGGTCCGGGTGGCGGCGGGCCAGCTCCAGGGCGTCGAGCGGCGAGTACACCACCCGTACGTCACCGCCCTCGCCCTTGACCCGGAACAGGTCCCGGTCGGTGCCCGGCACCCGCAGCATGTCGCCGAAGGAGCAGAAGATCACGCCGGGGCGTGCGGCGATCTCCAGCGCCTTGTCGATGACCTCCAGCGGCGTGACACACACCGGGCAGCCGGGGCCGTGGATCAACTCGACCTGCTCGGGGAGCAGTTGGTCGATGCCGTGCCGGATGATCGAGTGGGTCTGGCCGCCGCACACCTCCATCAGGGCCCACGGCCGGGTCGCGGTGGCGCGGATCTCGTCCAGCAGCCGCCGGGCCAGATCCGGGTCGTTGAACTCGTCGATGTACTTCACGCGGTGCCCGCCTCCCTCGCCGCCTGCTCCCAGGCGTCGCCGAACTCCTCCTCCAGCAGCCCCAGTTCCTCGAACAGCTTGAGCGAGGCCAGGGCCGACTCCTCGTCCAGACGCTGGAGCGCGAACCCGACGTGCACGATGACGTACTCACCCACCCGCACATCGGGCACGTACTCCAGGCACGCCTGTTTCCGCACGCCGCCGAAGTCGATCAGCCCGGTGAGCGGGTCCGCGCCGTCGTCGATGGCCACGACCTTGCCGGGCACTGCCAAACACATGGGTCACTCCTCCTGTCGTAGGTGTGCCGCGACCACCAGCTGGCCGAGGGCCAGCCCGCCGTCGTTCGGCGGGACTTCGCCGTGGCGGAGCACCGTGAAGCCGTCCGCGGCCAGCAGCCGCGTGCACTCCTCCTCCAGCAGCGCGTTGGCGAAGACCCCGCCGCTGAGCGCGACGGTGGCCAGGCCCGTGTCCCGGCGCGCACGCCGGCAGATCTCCGCGACGGCCCGCGCCACGGCGCGGTGGAAGCGGGCGGCGAGCACGGGGGCCGGGGTGCCGCGCCGCAGATCGGTGACCAGCGCGCGCAGCACGGGCGCCGGGTCGAGGTCGCCGGTGAAGGCGTACGCCGAGGTCTCGGCGCCCCACGCCGAGGCGGCCGCCGCCTCCAGCTCCATCGCGGCCTGGGCCTCGTACCCCGCGCGGTGGCACACGCCGATCAGGGACGACACGGCGTCGAAGAGCCGGCCCATGCCCGAGGTCGGCACACAGGCGAGCCCGCTCGCCATCTGCCGCTCCAGTACGGCCAGTTCGCCGGGAGCGCAGGCGGCCACGCAGGGCAGGTCCGCGTCCCAGGGCAGCCCCGCCGCCCACAGGCGGGCCAGTGCCAGGCGGCAGGGGTTGGCCACGCCCGCGTCCCCGCCGGGGAGCGGGGCGGGGGCGAGGTGGGCGTAGCGCCGGAAGCCGCGGTAGTCGGCGAGCAGGATCTCGCCGCCCCAGACCGTGCCGTCGTCGCCGTGGCCCGTGCCGTCGAAGGCGACGCCGATCACGGGCGTCGTGCCGTCGAGGCCGTGCTCGGCCATCGCCGAGGCGAGGTGCGCGTGGTGGTGCTGGACGAGCACGGGGGCGCGCCCGGCCAGCCGGGCGGCCCACTTCGCCGAGTGGTACCCCGGGTGCCGGTCGGCGGCGACGACTTCGGGGGTGACACCGGTCAGGCACCGCAGATGCGCCTCCGCCCGGCGGGCCGCCGCCAGGCCGGCGAGGTCTCCCATGTCGCCGATGTGCGGGCCGAACCAGGCATGGTCCTCCGCGCCGAGGCACAGGGCGTTCTTCAGGTCGCCGCCCACGGCGAGCGCGGGCCGCACCGGCACCGGCAGGCGCAGCGGGCGGGGCACGTACCCCCGGGACCGGCGCAGCACCTGCTCGGTGCCGTCGGGCCGGACCCGCAGCAGGGAGTCGTCGCAGGGCGAGGCGATGGGCCGGTCGTGGGCGAGCCAGGCGTCGGCCAGACCGGCCAGCCGGTCGAGGGCCGCGTCGTCGTCCGTGACGATCGGTTCCCCCGAGCGGTTGCCGCTGGTCATGACCAGCACCCGGGGACCCGGCGGATCGTCGGGCAGCCCGAACAGCAGGGTGTGCACGGGGGTGTACGGCAGCAGCACCCCCAGGTGCGGGCTACCGGGGCAGACACCGGGCGCGAGGCCCGCCGCCCCCGGGCGCCGGCGCAGCAGGACGATGGGACGCCGGGGGCCGGTGAGGGCCGCCGTCTCGGCGAGGGAGGTATCGGCGATCCGCCGTACCGCGTCCAGGTCCGCGCACATCACCGCGAACGGCTTGCCGCCGCGCGCCTTGCGCGTGCGCAGCGTCTCGACGGCCCGTGCGTCGGTGGCGTCACACGCCAGGTGGTAGCCGCCGAGTCCCTTGACGGCGACGATCCGCCCGGCGGCCAGCAGCGCCCGCGCCGCCGCGAGGGCGTCGGCGTCCCGCGCGGGGCGGACCCCGCTCCCGGGGGCGGGCACCAGACGCAGCCGGGGACCGCAGCCGGGGCAGGCCACGGGCTGGGCGTGGAAGCGCCGGTCGAGGGGATCGCCGTACTCCCGCTCGCAGGCGGCGCACATCGGGAAGCCGGCCATGGTCGTCACCGCCCGGTCGTACGGCATCCCGGTGGCGATGGTGAAGCGAGGACCGCAGTGGGTGCAGGTGACGAACGGGTGCCGATGCCGGCGGTCGGCCGGATCGGCCAGCTCCCGCAGGCAGTCGGCGCAGGTCGCCGTGTCGGGCGGGAGGTGGGTGCGGCCGGGGGAGCGGTCCGTGGAGCGGATGCTGAAGGCGCCGTCGGTGCCCGTGACGGGCAGGTCCTCGACCCCGACACCGGTGACGGTCGCCAGCGGCGGTGGCTCCGCGGCCAGCCGGTCGCAGAAGCCGGCGACGCCCTCCGGCGGGCCTTCCACCTCGATGAGGACACCGTCCGCGGTGTTGCTCACGAAGCCCGCGAGCGCGAGATCGGTGGCCAGGCGGTGCACGAAGGGACGGAAGCCCACGCCCTGCACGGTGCCGCGCACGGTGACGCGGCGGCGCACCGCCTGCGCGACCGGCGCGGTCACGGGACGAGGCCGGCTTCGGCGTCCTCGGGGGCGTGGGTGTGCGGGCGCGGCGCCAGCGGAGGCCGGTGCACCGGGGCCCCGTCCCGCACGGCGAGCACCCGCTCCAGCAGGGCGTCCACGCCGACGCCGGTGCGCGCGCAGGACCGCAGCACCTCCACCCCGGGGTTGACCCGCTGCACATGGGCGTCGAACGCGGGCTCGTCGAACCCGGCCGGCCCCGCCAGGTCCGTCTTGGTCAGCACCACCAGATGGGCGGACCCGAAGGCCGTGGGGTACTTGAGCGGCTTGTCCTCGCCCTCCGTCACCGCCATCAGGACGATCCGCAGGCTCTCGCCGAGGTCGTAGGAGGCCGGGCACACGAGGTTGCCGACGTTCTCCACGAACAGCAGCGAGGTGCCCTCGGGCAGCCAGCCCTCCACGTGGCCGCGCAGCTGCCGCGCCTCCAGGTGGCACAGCCCGTCGGTCAGCAGTTGCTTCACCGGGGCGCCTGAACGGGCGAGCCGGTCGGCGTCGTTCTCGGTCGCCAGGTCGGCGGTGAGCGCGGCCACCGGAAGGCCCCGCTCCACCGCCCGGGCCAGCACCCGCCCGAGCAGTTCCGTCTTGCCGCTGCCCGGGCTGGACAGCAGGTTGACCACGCTCACCGCCCGCCGGGCCAGTTCCTCGCGCAGGCCCGCGGCCAGACCGTCGTTCCTCGCCAGGACGGCCCGGGTGACCTCGTCCACGGAATCGCACATGGGCGCCGCTCCTCGCGGTCGGTAGGGAAATCGTTTCGCTACCGATCCTGGGCGCCGCCGCTCACCGTCCCTGGCAGCCCGGCCGGGGACAGGGCGCCGGATTCGTCCGGGCGGCTCAACGCGGGCGTGGCCGCCGGGTCGGCGAGCAGCACCGGGACCATGGTGTGCAGCGCCGCGACCGCCCGCCCGACCGCCTCGCGCACGGTCGCGCTGACGCCCGGGGCGATGTCCTCGTCGGCGGGTGCCCGCAGCTCCGGTTCGCAGGCCAGGACCAGGACGCGGGGGAGCGGCTCGTCGCCCAGGTGGGCGGCGAGGGCGAGGACCTTTGCCGGGTCCATGCCGTGCGCCTCGGGAGGAGTGGCCGCCGCGGAACCGCCGGGCAGCTCCGGCTCGATCAGCGACAGGGTGCCCGGCGCGTGTCCCCGGACGGCCGCGTCGACCAGGACGGCCGTGTCGTAGCCGTCGAGCAGTTCGTACGCCAGGTCCATGCCGCGGATGCCGAAGTCCCGCACCCGCACCCCCGGGGGCAGCGGACGGTGGTCCAGGGCGCGGATCACCTCGGGGCCGAAGGCGTCGTCCGCGAGGAAGATGTTGCCGACGCCCGCCACCAGCAGCCGGGCGCTCACCGCGCGCCTTCCCGGGCCAGCGGACGGGCGGAGCCGTGCGGGAGCTTGCGGACGAACGCGGAACGCAGCGCGTGGTACGGGGCCTCGGGGTCGAAGAAGACGGCGCGCATGCGGGCGAGTTCCGTCCGCCGGTACTCCGCGAGAGGCCGCTGGAGCTCGTCCGCGTGCCGTGCCGTGTGCTTGGTGGTGATCCGGCGGGCGAGGTCCGGGGCGCCGGCCACGTCGGCGGCCAGGCGCTCGACCTCGGTGGCGAACTCCGCGGGGGGAACCGGCACCAGGCGGTCCACCAGCCCGATCCGCTCGGCGGTCGCCGCGCTCACCGGCACCGCCTCGCCGGTCAGCCGCTCCGCCGCCTCGGCGCCCACGCGGCGCGGCAGCGAGTACGTCCAGTACTCCGAGCCGTACAGGCCCATGTTCCGGTAATGCGGGTTGAGGACGCTGCCCGTGCGGCACCACACCTCGTCGGCGGCCAGGGCGAGCATCACGCCGCCGGCCGCCGCGTTGCCCCCGAGGGCCGCCACCACCACCCGGTCGGTGGTGCGCAGCACGGCCTCGACCAGGTCGTTCATGGCGACGAGGTTCGACCACGACTCGCCCGCCGGGTCGCTCGACGCCTCGATGACGTTGAGGTGGATGCCGTTGGAGAAGAAGTCGCGGGCGCCGCCGAGCACCAGCACCGAGGTGCGGCGGGTGAGCGCGTACCGGTAGGCGGCGAGCAGCCTGCGGCAGTGGACGGTGCTCATCGCCCCGCCCGGGAACGAGAAGGACAGGAAGCCGATGTCCCCCCGCTGCCGGTAGCGGATGTCCGTCCAGGTGGTGCGCTCCGGGGGCAGTTCGAGCGGGACGGCGATCTCGGGCAGCCAGTACGGGCGGTCGTTCGGACCCGGCATGCCCGGGCCGCTGCCGGGCGGCGCCGGGAAGCCGGCGAGCACCGAGGCGGCCGGGCGGCGGAACGGCGCGGGGTCGCCGGAGCTCTTGCGGGGGCGCAGTTCCGGGATCCACACTGCGCCGTCCCGGGTGGCCCGGCAGACCGCGCCCGCCCGGGTCGCGAGCAGCTCCCCGGGCCGTCCGCGCAGCCGGTCCTCGGGGTGCCCGCCGTGCAGGAACACCTCCCGGCCGCACAGCTCGTCCAGGACGCCCGGCTGCGAATCGGCCCCGCGCAGCTTGCGCAGCACCGTCGCGGTGTCGTCGTGCTCCCAGTCGATGCGCCGCTGCTCCTGGCGGAAGTAGTCCCGCCACACCACGCGGACCTCGGGGTCGCTCTGCGGTCGCGGCTTGTAGGACCCGTCCGCGAACCGCCGCACGGCGAGCAGGACGGCGGCCGTGGCGGCGTCGGACACCTCGTTGCGGTACAGGTCGCTCTTGCCGGCCGGCGGCACCGGGAACGTCCCGTCCGCCCAGATGTCGCCCGCGTCCATCGCCGCCCCGGCCTGGAGCACCGTCACGCCCCACTCGGACGCCTCCTCGGCGATCGCCCAGTCCAGGGCGGACGGGCCGCGGTCGCCGGGCGGCCCCGGGTGCACGATCAGGCAGGTGTGCTCCTGCCACACGTCCTCCGGCAGGGCCGACTTCAGCATCGGGGCGACGACCAGCTCCGGGCGCACCTCGCGTACGGCGGCCCGGACCGCGTCGGCGCCGTGCGAGGCGAGGACGACGTCCACCCGGTGCCCCTGGTCCGACAGTTCCGCGTACACGCGCTGGGACAGGCTGTTGAACGCGCTGGCGACGAGCAAGATGTCCATGACACGGCATGGTCGCCCGTGACGGGAGGGCCGCGAAGGACCACGGCGGCGTTTCGCGGCCCTCGTCCGCTTCCGGCCTACTCTCCCGACGGCGCGGTCAGCGGGACACCCGTGCCCCCACGAAACGGGCGTGGAGAGGATCCGCCGGGTGCCGCTCGCGGTCCACGGGTTCGAGCGGGGCGGAGCCGACGCCCCCCGTCGGCGCGGTCACCGGCATCACGCCACCGGCCCGCCCTTGCCCGCGCCGTGCGCCTGACGCACGCTGGTCGTATGGGTGCGCGAGACGGCCCTACGCTCATCACCTCCGTCCAGCGGGCCATGCGCCTGCTGGAGGCGGTGAGCGCGCACGAGAACGGCGCGCCGGCGAAACAGCTGGCGCGCGAGACGGGCCTGCCCCTGGCCACCGCCTACCACCTGCTGCGGACGCTGACCCACGACGGGTACGTGCGGAAACTGGACGACGGCGGGTTCATCCTCGGCGACAGGCTGCAGACGCTGCAGACCACGGGCCGTGCGCAGGCGCTGCTCAGCCGCGTCCGGCCCACGCTCGCCGCCCTGCGGGACGAACTGGCGACGGCCGCCTACCTCACCTTCTACGAGGACGGCGAGATCCGGGTCGCCGAGATCGTCGACGGCCCCGGCACGCCCCGCGTCGACCTCTGGGTGGGTTTCGAGGACGCGGGGCACGCGACCGCCCTGGGCAAGTCCGTGCTGCGCGAACTGGACGAGGAGGACCGCAAGGACTACCTCTCCCGCCACCACCTCGCCGACCTCACCCCGCGGACGATCACCAGCCTGCCCGAACTGCTCCGGCGACTGGAGACCCCGCCCCTCGCCCCGGCCGTCACGGACCTGGAGGAGTACACCCTCGGCACGGTCTGCGTCGCCGTCCCCGTCTACAGCGGCGACACGCTCGGCTCCCTCGGCGTCTCCCTGCCGGCGAACCGGCTCTCCCGCCTGCCGGAGATCCGGGAGCGGCTGCTCCCGACCGCGAGCCGCGTGACCCGGAGCCTCTCGCTCACTATCTGAAAATCCTCTCCTTGCTGGTGTCCTGCCTCACCCCTTTTTCTGGATGAAACAGGCATTTCAGTAGTGTGCCCGGCGCACAGGTGAGGACTGCGGAAGCGAACATGAGCGAAGCCCGAGACCGTGGTGGCGACCACCGGCCTGGAGGGCCGTTCGGCGATCGAGTGACCGGTACCAGGGCTTCGGCCCGCCGACGCGCTCTCGCGCAGCTGGCGGCGGGCGTCCCCGGCCTGCCCGTCCTGGTCGTCGCCGTCGTGGTGCTCGCCGACCTCGCCGACGGAGCGGGGATGATCTGGCTGCCCCTGCTCGCGGCCGGACCCGCCCTGGCGGCCACGACCAACGGTCCGCGCGGGGTCCTCTCGATCGGCTGCCTCACCGTGGCGCTCGGCGCGACCCTCGGCGTCCGCGACGGCGTGCCCGGCCGCGAACTGGCCGCCCTGCTGTCGGCCTTGGTGGCCGTCACCCTGGCCAGCGGCCTGGCCGGCGTCCTGCGCGGGCGCCGCGAACGGGTGCTCGCCGCCGTCCGCTCGGTCGCCGAGACCGCCCAGCACGCCCTGCTCCGGCCCGTTCCGCCGACCGTCGGACCGTTCCAGGCGGCCGTCCGCTACAGCGCCGCGGCGGCCGAGGCCCGGATCGGCGGGGACCTCTACGCCCTGATACCCACGCCGCACGGAGTGCGGCTGATCGTCGGCGACGTGCGTGGCAAGGGGCTGCCCGCCGTGGGGACCGCCGCGCTGGTGCTGGGCGTCTTCCGCGAGGCGGCCCACGACGAGCCGGATCTCCTCGCCGTGGTCGACCGGATCGAGCGGAGCCTGGCGCGGAACCTCGGCCATGACGACTTCGTCACCGCCATCGTCGCCGGATACCCCCGGGCGGGGCAGCTGGAGGTGGTGAACTGCGGGCACACGCCCCCGCTGCTCGTGGACGCCTCCGGGAGCGTGACGGCGGTGGAGCCCGCGCACCCCGGCCCGCCCCTCGGACTGCGCGCCCTCACCGGGCACACCCCGCGCCTCCAGGCACTGCCCTTCGCCGACGGCGACCAGCTGCTGCTCTACACCGACGGGGTCACCGAGGCCCGCGACGGCGGCCGGGCCTTCTACCCGCTCGCCGAAGGACTGCAGCGGCACGTCTCCCACGAGCCGGGCCGGACCCTCGACGCCCTCCACGACGAACTGCTGGCCCACGTCGGCGGCCGGCTGCACGACGACGCGGCCCTGCTCCTGATCCGCAAGCCGGCCGCCCCCGAAGCGGAACGTCCCCGGGCGGCCGCTCCCGGCCCGCTCGCCACGGCGACGGAGGCGAGGTGCTGCTCCTGAGCGCCGGTGGCTCCCTTTCGGTCGGCCACGGGCACGGAACGACACGTTGCGTACGGTTGCCGTCATGCGCCTCGCCGGCAGCCGGCCGGGCGGCATCCTGCGCCCGTGGACTCGGAGCAGGTGTACGCCGTCTTCTCGGCCGCGGGGGCGGCGTTGTCGGGGGCGGCCGCGGTCGCCGCGGTGATGGTGTCGCGCTGGCAGAGCGGGTTCGCGCGCCGCGTCGCCCTGGAGACGGCGCGCGCGCAACGCGTGGCGGAGCGGGAGCTGCGGCTGGAGGCGCAGCGCAGCGAGGCGTGGACGGCCTTCCTCTGTGCCGCGGACGCGTTCGTCGGCGCGGTGTGGACCCTCGCGGACGTGGCGCCCGAGCGCCGCGCGGAGGAGCTCCGCGTGCGGAGCGAGGCCCTCACGACGGCGTGCTCGGCGCTGAGGGTGCCGGGGCCGGACCGCGTCGTGCGGCATGCCGAGGCGATGCGTGAGTGCTGCGCGCGGATGGAGCGGTACGCGGTCCAGCGGGCGGTGGTGCGCTCCGCGCTCCAGGCGCTGCTGGCGAAGTGGTGTCCGGGGAACGCGGAGCACTGCGAGTCCGACGCTCATTCCTGCGCGTTCCTGGCCCACGACATGATCGAGGGCTGGGGAGACCGCGAGGACGACGAGCGCCCCGACGACCTCGACCATCTGCAGTTCCTGATCAAGGAGAGCGGCGCGCTGCCGGACGCCGACCTCGCGCGGCTCCTCGCCGTGGCGCGTTCCCCCGTGTGCTGGGAGCTGCTGGCGGCCGATCCCCGGTGGCTGCGGCCGCGCACCGGCTACGACGAGGCGCGGGAGGCGTTCACCGAGGCCGTGCGCGAGCAGTCATTCCCCGCGCAGGTCCCTGACCCGGCGGAGCTTGCCCAGTGAGCGCTCCAGGGTCTCCGGTTCGACGACCGACACGTCGGCGGTGATGCCGATGCCGTCCTTCACGGCCTTCGCGATCGCCCCGGCGGCCGACGCGCGCCGGCCGTGGTCCGTGCCGGGGCGCGTCTCGACGCGGACCGTCATGTGGTCCAGACGGCCGCGCCGGGACAGCTCGATCTGGAAGTGCGGGGCCACGTCCGGGGTGCGCAGCACGATCTCCTCGATCTGGCTGGGGAAGACGTTCACCCCGCGCAGGATGATCATGTCGTCGCAGCGGCCGGTGATCTTCTGGATGCGGCGGAACGCGGGCCGGGCCGTGCCGGGCAGCAGCCGGGTCAGGTCGCGGGTGCGGTAGCGGACGACCGGCAGGGCCTCCTTGGTGAGGGAGGTGAAGACCAGCTCGCCCTCCTCGCCCTCGGGCAGCACCTCACCCGTGATCGGGTCCACGACCTCGGGGTAGAAGTGGTCCTCCCAGACGTGCAGCCCGTCCTTGGTCTCCACGCACTCCTGCGCGACGCCCGGGCCGATCACCTCGGACAGGCCGTATATGTCGACGGCGTGCAGGCCCGTCCGCTCCTCGATCTCGCGGCGCATCTCCTCCGTCCAGGGCTCGGCCCCGAAGATGCCCACCCGCAGGCCGGTCGTCCGCGGGTCGACGCCCTGGCGTTCGAACTCGTCGAGCAGGGTGAGCATGTACGTCGGGGTGATCATGATGATCTCGGGCCGGAAGTCCTGGATGATCTGCACCTGCCGGGCCGTCATGCCGCCCGAGGCGGGGATCACGGTGCACCCCGCCCGCTCGGCGCCGTAGTGCGCGCCGAGGCCGCCGGTGAACAGCCCGTACCCGTAGGAGATGTGCACCTTGTGCCCCGGGCGGCCGCCGGCGGCGCGGATCGAGCGGGCGACCAGGTCCGCCCACATCGACAGGTCGTTCTCCGTGTAGCCGACGACCGTGGGGCGGCCGGTGGTTCCGCTGGAGGCGTGCACCCGGCGCACCTGGTCCATGGGGACGGCGAACATGCCGAAGGGGTAGGTGTCCCTGAGGTCGGCCTTCGTCGTGAAGGGGAAGCGGGCCAGGTCCTCCAGCGAGCGGCAGTCCCCGGGCGCCACCCCGGCCTCGTCGAACTTCTTCCGGTAGGCCTCCACGTTCTCGTACGCGTGGCGCAGGCTCGCGCGCAGGCGGTCGAGCTGGAGCTCGCGCAGCCGCTCGCGCGTCAGGCGCTCGCCGTCGTCCAGCAGCTCGGGCGGCAGGGGTTCGCCCCGCCGCCCGGCCGCGCCCGTGGCCCGGGGGGCCGTCTCGCTCGTCATCCCGACTCCTTGGACCTCGTGCTCCTGATGCTGCGGCTGCGGCCCCTGACCTCCGCTATCACCTCGTCCCCTCGCAGGACGGTCACGTCGTAGAGGCCGCTGCGGCCGTACCGGGTGCGCTCCTCGGCCCGCGCCACGAGGACGTCGCCCTCGTGCGCAGGGGCCACGAAGGTGATGTCGGCGCCGGCCGCGACGGTCACCGGGCCGTGGCTGTTGCAGGCGCACGCGAAGGCGCTGTCGGCGAGCAGGAAGACGTAGCCGCCGTGGGCGATCCCGTGCCCGTTCACCATCGCCGGGGTCACCGTCATCCGCAGCACGGCGGTCCCTTCGCCCTGCTCCAGCAGCTCGATCCCGAGGCCCCGGGAGGCCTCGTCCGCGGCGAACATCGCCCGGGCGGGCGTCGCGTCAGCGGTATGGGTCACTTCTCGCACCACCTTGTAGCCCGACCGAACATTCGGTTAGCTTCGGCGTCGCCAAGTAACCAAGTCGCCAGGGTGCCTGTCAAGGGCCGGGGGCTTACCAAGGCGCGCCGGATTGTCATACCATGGACCGAACGAATGGTCGGTTGGGAAGTGGGACGGATGGACACGACACACTCCAGCCCCCCGGGGGCGGACGGCACCGAGCCGGTTCTCCAGCAGCACTTCGACGCGACGATCGCGCGGGACCAGCGGATCGAGCCGCGCGACTGGATGCCGGAGGGCTACCGGAAGACACTGATCCGCCAGATCGCGCAGCACGCGCACTCGGAGATCATCGGCATGCAGCCGGAAGGCGAGTGGATCACCCGCGCGCCGTCGCTGCGCCGCAAGGCCATTCTGTTCGCGAAGGTCCAGGACGAGGCGGGCCACGGGCTCTACCTCTACTCGGCGGCGGAGACGCTGGGCGCCGACCGCGCCGACCTCACCGGGCGGCTGATCGAGGGCCGCCAGAAGTACTCGTCGATCTTCAACTACCCGACGCTGAGCTTCGCGGACGTCGGCGTGATCGGCTGGTTCGTGGACGGGGCCGCGATCTGCAACCAGGTGCCGCTGTGCCGGTCCTCGTACGGGCCCTACGCGCGCGCCATGGTGCGGATCTGCAAGGAGGAGTCGTTCCACCAGCGGCAGGGCTACGAGCTGCTGATGACGATGATGCGGGGCACCCCCGAGCAGCGCGACATGGTCCAGGACGCGGTGAATCGCTGGTGGTGGCCGTCGCTGATGATGTTCGGACCGCCCGACGACTCCTCGCCCAACTCCGCGCAGTCCATGGCCTGGAAGATCAAGCGGCACAGCAACGACGAACTGCGCCAGCGCTTCGTCGACATGACCGTCCCGCAGGCCGAGAAGCTCGGCGTGACGCTCCCCGACCCGGAACTGCGCTGGAACGAGGAGCGCGGTCACCACGACTTCGGCACGCCCGACTGGGACGAGCTGATGCGGGTCATCAAGGGCGACGGCCCGTGCAACGCCCAGCGGATGGAGCGGCGCCGCGGCGCCCACGAGGAGGGCGCCTGGGTGCGCGAGGCGGCCACCGCCCACGCGGCCAAACAGGCGGCCCGCGAGCGGAAGGGAGCGGTGGCATGACCGCCGACCAGCAGAACTGGCCGCTGTACGAGGTCTTCGTACGGGGCAAGCGCGGCCTGAACCACGTCCACGTGGGCTCGCTGCACGCCGCCGACGACCGCATGGCGCTCACCCACGCCCGCGACCTCTACACGCGGCGCAACGAGGGCGTGAGCATCTGGGTGGTCCGCTCCGAGCACATCGCCGCCTCCACCCGCGACGAGAAGGACCCCTTCTTCGCACCCAGCGCCGACAAGGTCTACCGCCACCCGACCTTCTACGACATCCCCGACGACGTCCCGCACATCTGAAGGAGAGGGCATGAGCGACGACCACGTCTACCTGACCCTCGCCGAGGGACACGAGGACGACACCCGCTGGGCCTACGGCACCGGCTTCGAGGACCCCCTGCACGGCGTGGACACCACCGTGCCCGAGGGCGTCGACCCCGCCGAACTGGCGGACCTCTGCGTCACCCTGGCCGACGACGCCCTCGTCTCGGCCCAGCGGCTCGCCGAGTGGACCACCCGCGCCCCCGAGCTGGAGGAGGAGGTGGCGCTCGCCAACATCGGACTCGACCTGCTCGGCCAGGCCCGCCTGCTGTACTCCCGCGCCGGCCAGGTCGACGGCACCGGCCGCGACGAGGACGCCTACGCCTACTTCCGGGACGCCGGCGACTTCCGCAACGTACGCCTGGCCGAACTGCCCAACGGCGACTTCGCCTTCTCCGTCGTCCGGCTGCTGGTGTTCGCCACCTGGCGCCTCGCGCACTTCGAGCGGCTCACCGCCCACGGCGACCCGGTGCTCGCGGCGATCGCCGCCAAGGGCGTGAAGGAACTGGCGTACCACCGGCAGTACGCGGCCGAGTGGGCCGTGCGCCTGGGCGACGGCACCGAGGAGTCGCACCGCCGGATGCGCAAGGCCCAGGAGCAGGTCGCCCCCTACCTGGGCGAGCTGTTCACGGCGTACGACGTACGGGACGAGGTCGTCGCCGTCCTGCGCCAGGTCACCCAGGCGGCCGGGCTGCCCATGCCCGTCTACCGCCCGCTGCCCGGCTCGGGCCGCTCCGGCGAGCACACCGAGCATCTCGCCCCGCTGCTGGCCGAGTTGCAGGGCGTGGCCCGGGCGCATCCGGAGGCGACATGGTGACCACGCTCCTGGACGCGCGGCGGGCCCGGCGGATCGCCGAGCAGGTGCCCGACCCCGAACTGCCCATGCTCACCCTCGCCGACCTCGGCGTGCTGCGCGGTGTCTCCCTGACCGAGGACGGCACGGTGGTCGCGAGCCTGACCCCGACCTACTCGGGCTGCCCGGCCATGGCGGAGATGCGCGCCGGCGTGGCCGCCCGGCTGCGCGACGCCGGGTACGCGCGCGTGGAGATCCGCACCGTCCTCGACCCGCCCTGGACCAGCGACTGGATCACGGCGGAGGGCCGCCGCAAGCTCGCCGAGCACGGCATCGCCCCGCCCGGGGCCGCGCCCGCGCGCGCCGCCGGCCCGGTCCCGCTGGTGCTGTCGCCGATCCGCCGCTCGGTGCACTGCCCCCGCTGCGGCAGCGCGGACACCGAGGAGACCTCCCGCTTCGCCGCCACGTCCTGCAAGGCCCTGTGGCGCTGCCTCGCCTGCCGCGAGCCCTTCGAGTACGTCAAGGAGATCTGATGGAGGACCTGATGGAGCCGGCCCCCGCCCCGGCGGCACGCGCGCGTGCCCGCCGCCGTCCGGTCTTCCACCCCCTGCGGGTCGCCGCCGTGCAGCCGCTGTGCGAGGACGCGGCAGCCGTCAGCTTCGACATCCCCGCCGAACTGGCCGGGGAGTTCGCCTTCGCGCCCGGCCAGTCGCTCACCCTGCGGCGCGAGGTCGACGGCCGCGACGAGCGCCGCTCCTACTCGATCTGCTCGCCCGTCGGCACGGCCCCGCGCATCGGCGTGCGCGTGGTGCCCGGCGGCCTCTTCTCCTCCTGGCTGGTGCACGACGTACGCCCCGGCGACACCGTCGAGGTGATGGCCCCCACCGGCGCCTTCACCCCCGACCTCACCACCCCCGGCCACCACGTCCTCGTCGCGGCCGGCTCCGGCATCACGCCCATGGTCTCCATCGCCGAGTCCGTCCTCGCCGCAGACTCCCGCTCGACGGTCACCCTCCTCTACGGCAACCGCCGCACCGGCACGGTGATGTTCGCCGACGAGCTGGCCGACCTGAAGGACCTGTACCCGACGCGTTTCCAGCTCGCCCACGTCCTCTCCCGGGAGCCCCGCGAGGCCGAGGTGCTCTCCGGCCGCCTCGACGCCGAGCGGCTGTCCGCGCTGCTCGACGCGCTGGTCGACGTCGAGTCCGCCGACCACTGGTGGCTGTGCGGCCCGCACGGCATGGTCCGCGCCGCCCAGCAGGTCCTGGCCGGCCTCGGCGTCCCCGCCGACCGAGTCCACCAGGAGCTGTTCTACGCCGACGACGAGCCCGTCCGCGAGGTCCGGCACACCGAGGCGGGCCCCACCGGCCCGGTCAGCCAGGTCACCGTCACCCTCGACGGCCGCTCCACCACCTCCGCCCTGCCCCGGGAGCGGACCATCCTCGAAGGCGCCCAGCAGACCCGCCCGGACCTGCCGTTCGCCTGCAAGGGCGGGGTCTGCGGCACCTGCCGCGCCCTGGTCACCGACGGCAAGGCCGACATGCGCCGCAACTTCGCCCTCGAACCCGCCGAGGTCGACGCGGGCTACGTCCTCACGTGCCAGTCGTTCCCGGTGTCGGAGGCGCTGACGGTGGACTTCGACACCTGACCGGGCCGCCGGCGCGGTTCCCCCGCTGTCAGTCGCCGCGCAGGACGCGCAACGCCGTGAGGGCCACGTGGAGTTCGGTGCGGCGTTCGCCGGACTCCAGGTCGGTGTCCAGGAGGCGTTCCACGGTGCGCAGGCGCTGGTACATGGTCTCCCTGGACAGGCCGCCGCGCCGGGCGGCGGTGGTCTTGTTGCCGGCGGCGTCGAGGTAGTGGCCCAGAGTCGTCAGCAGATCGGTGCCGTGCCGGGTGTCGTGGTCGATGAGCCGGCCCAGGCGGCGCTCCGTGTAGTCCTGGACCCGGGTGTCCTCGCGCAGGGCGTACAGCAGACGGCGCAGATCGATGTCCGGCGGCTCGTGGAAGGAGCGGTCCGCGGGGAGCGGCTGGCCGGGCGGGGTGGCCTCCAGGACCCGGGCCGCCTCCCGGAAGGAACGGGCGGTGTCGGCCAGGTCGGCCACCTCGGAGCCGGCGCCGACGGTCGCGGCCGGGGCGAGGCCCCGCACGGTGCGGCTGAGCCGTTCGGCCACCGGACGCCAGGGCCGGCCGGGCCGCAGGGCGAGCAGGACGCCGAGGCGGCCGGGGGAGAGCGCGCCGACGAGCGCCGGGACCCCCGCCGAGCCCAGCTCCCGGTGCAGGCGCGTCTCCGGCTCGGCGCCGTCCCCGCCGGGGCCCAGGTCCACGAGGATCGCCACGAAGACTCCGCCCTGCGTCGGCAGGCCCAGGGCGGCACAGCGCGCCCGGGCGTCCTCGGGGGAGTGGTGGCGCTGTTCCGCCAGGTCCCGCAGGGCGTTGCGGTGGGCCGTGTGTTCCCACGGCGTGGCGTGGATGAGGCGGGCGACCGTCAGGGCCATGGCCGTTCTCTCCAGGACGGTGCGGTGCTCCGGGCCGAAGGCCGCCCCGTCGGCGGGCAGCATCGCCAGCCGGCCCCAGCGTTCCCCCTGGTAGGACACGGGCGCGGTGAGCCAGCCCTCCGGTCCGCCCACCTCGGTGCGGTCGCCGGGCTCGGTGGCCCGGGAGCGCCGTTCCCAGCCGGCGAGCGCCTCCCGCACGGTGCTTCCCGACGGCTCGCAGATCAGCGCCTGGTGCACCAGGTTCTCCAGGACGACCGTACGGCCGCTCATCTCCGCCGCCGCCCGCACCACGTCCTCCGGTCCGGCACCGCGCAGGGTCAGCGCGGTGAACGCCTCGTGGATCCGCTGGGTCCGGCGCATCGCGTCGGCCTGGCTGCCGAGGATGAGCGCGTGGACGACCTGGGTGACCTCCAGGAAGTTGACGTCCCGGGCCAGGGTGACCAGGGGCAGGCCCCGGGCGCGGCACGCCTGGACGAGGGCGTCGGGCGGGCGGTGGTAGCGCCGCACCAGTTCGATGACCAGGGCGGCCGCCCCCACCTCGGTCAGCTCGTCGACGTACCGGCGGACCCCCGTCGCGTCGTCGGGCAGGGGCATGCCCGTGGTCAGGACCAGCTCGCCGCCCTTGAGGAAGGAGGCCGGGTCGGTCAGCTCGGTGATGTGCACCCACCGCACCGGCCGGTCCAGCCGGTCCAGCCCGGTGACGACCTGGGGCTGCCCGGCGGCCAGGACGGGCAGGGCCAGGACGTCGGCGACGGTGGGCGCGCGGCCCGCCGGGGCGGCCGTTGAGGCGTGTTCGTTCACAGTGTCTCCAGGGGGTGCCCGGTCACTCTGACAAGCGGCACTGACCTGCGCAAGAGCTGTCCACGGCAGGGCCGGACGGTACCGGCAGGCGGCGCCGGAATGAAGACATGAATCAGTCTTCATGTGTTCCTGTATGGTGAGGAGTCCCGCGTCCCCGCCCGAAGGACCCCCGATGACCTCCACCCTCACGCCGCAGCCGGTCGACCGGGCGAAGCCCGCCCGTACCGGTGCCGTCCCCCGGCGGCGTACCCGTGTGCTCGCGCTCCCCGAGGCGCGCTGGGCCGCGGCGGCCACCGTCTTCTTCCTGCTCGCGCTGCCCCTCCAGCTGACCGGCGCCCCCGCCTGGACGTGGGGCCCGCTGTACGCCCTGTCCTACGCCACGGGAGGCTGGGAGCCGGGCTGGGAAGGGCTGAAGGCGCTGAGGGAACGCACCCTCGACGTCGACCTGCTGATGGTCGTCGCGGCCCTCGGCGCCGCCTCCATCGGGCAGGTGATGGACGGTGCCCTGCTCATCGTCATCTTCGCCACGTCCGGCGCGCTGGAGGCACTCGCCACGGCCCGCACCGCAGACTCCGTCCGCGGCCTGCTCGACCTGGCCCCCGCCACCGCCACCCGGCTCACCCCGGACGGCGGCGAACAGACCGTGCCGGTCGGGGAACTCGCCGTCGGCGACACCGTCCTCGTCCGCCCCGGCGAGCGCCTCGGCGCCGACGGCCGGGTGCTGGACGGGGCGAGCGAGGTGGACCAGGCGACCATCACCGGCGAGCCGCTCCCCGTGGCCAAGGAGCAGGGCGACGAGGTCTTCGCGGGCACCCTCAACGGCACCGGCGCCCTGCGGATCCGCGTCGAACGCGACGCCGCCGACTCGGTGATCGCCCGCATCGTCCGCATGGTGGAGGAGGCGTCCGAGACCAAGGCGCCCACGCAGCTGTTCATCGAGAAGGTCGAACAGCGCTACTCGCTGGGCATGGTGGCCGCGACCGTGGCCGTCTTCCTCGTACCGCTCGCCTTCGGCGAACAGCTCACCGACGCGCTGCTGCGCGCCATGACGTTCATGATCGTGGCCTCCCCGTGCGCGGTCGTCCTGGCCACCATGCCGCCCCTGCTGTCGGCCATCGCCAACGCCGGCCGGCACGGCGTGCTGGTGAAGTCCGCCGTGGTGATGGAGCGGCTCGGCCAGGTGGACGCGGTCGCGCTGGACAAGACCGGCACGCTGACCGAGGGCAGCCCGCGCGTCACCGACGTACGGCCACTGCCCGGATCCGGCCTCCAGGAGCGGGAGTTGCTGGCTCTGGCGGCGGCGGCCGAGCGGCCCAGCGAGCACCCGCTGGCCCGGGCGGTCGTGGACGCCGCCCGCGCACGCGGCCTCGACCTGCCGGACGCGCGCGACTTCACCTCCGCGCCCGGAGTGGGCGTGACCGCCGTCGTCGACGGCCGTGAGATCGCGGTCGGCGCACCGGCCCGGCTGCTGGACGACGCCGCCGGCGCGGCCGCGCGGACGGCGGCCGAACTGGAGGAGTCCGGCCGGACCGCCGTCCTGGTCGTCGTCGACGGCGCCCCCGCCGGACTGCTCGGCATCGCCGACCGGCTGCGCCCGGACGCCGCCGCCACCGTCGCCGCTCTCACCACGCTCACCGGCGCCGCCCCGGCCCTCCTCACCGGCGACAACCCCCGGGCCGCCGCGCACCTCGCCGCCGAGGCCGGCATCACCGACGTCCGCGCCGGGCTGCTGCCGCAGGACAAGATGGCCGCCGTGCAGGAGCTGGAGAGCGCGGGCCGCAAGGTGCTGGTCGTCGGGGACGGCGTCAACGACGCACCCGCCCTGGCCGCCGCCCACACCGGGGTCGCCATGGGCCGGGCGGGCTCCGACCTCGCCCTGGAGACCGCCGACGCCGTGATCGTGCGCGACGAACTCGCGGCGGTTCCCACCACCGTGGCCCTCTCCCGCCGCGCCCGCAGGCTCGTCGTCCAGAACCTCGTCATCGCCGGGGTGTTCATCACCGGCCTCGTCGTCTGGGACCTGGCCGGGAACCTGCCGCTGCCGCTGGGCGTCGCGGGCCACGAGGGCTCCACGGTCCTCGTCGGCCTCAACGGCCTGCGGCTGCTGAGGGAGTCGGCCTGGCGGCGCGCCGCCGCCGAGGGGACCGGCTGAGTCCCGTCAGCGCGCCGCCGCCGGACCGCTGCTCGCCCGCACCACGAGATCCACGGGGACGAGCGTGTCGACGCGGGGGCGGTCACCGGGACCGTCGATGCGGTCCAGGAGCAGACGCAGCGAACGCGTGCCGATCTCCGCGAAGTCCGTACGGACGGTGGTGAGCGGGGGCAGGAGGTGCGCGGCCTCGGGGATGTCGTCGTAGCCGACGACGCTGACGTCCCCGGGGACGGACCGCCCGGCCTCGTGCAGGGCGTGCAGCAGGCCCAGGGCCATCTGGTCGTTGGAGGCGAAGACCGCCGTCACCTCCGGGCGCCGGGCCAGGCGGCGGCCCAGCTCGTAGCCGGAGTCGGCGCTCCAGTCCCCGACGAGGGGCGCCGGCACGTCGGCACCGGCCGCCTGGAGCGTCGCCTGCCAGCTCCCCAGCCGGTGGTCGGCGGAGGTCCAGCCGGTCGGGCCCGCGATGTGCCAGACGGTGGCGTGCCCGAGACCGAGGAGGTGCTCGGTGGCCTTGCGGGCACCGGTGCGGGAATCGCCGGTGACCAGGGGCGTGCTGTCGTCCAGGGAGCTCTCCAGCACCACCAGGGGAGTGCCCAGATCGGTCGTCTCCGCCAGGGCCCGGCCCACCCACAGCTGCGGGGCGATCGCGAGGACGCCGTCCGCGCCCTCGGCGGACAGCCGGTTCACGGCCTCGACGACCGTGTCGTGGTCGGCCGTGTCGAGCGCGATGGAGCTGACCAGGTAACCGGCCTCCTGGGCCGCGGTGTTGATCGCGGTCAGGATGGCGGCGGGCCCGTACCGGGCGGCGTCGAAGGAGATCACCCCCAGCATCCGGGTCCGGCCGCTGGCCAGCGACCGCGCGCTGCGGCTGGGCCGGTAGCCGAGCGTGCGCATCGCGTCCAGGACCGCCTCGCGCGTCTCGGGGCGCACGGCCGGGTGGTCGTTGAGCACCCGGGAGACGGTCTGCTTGGAGACGCCGGCCAGCCGGGCCACGTCGGCCATCACCGGCCGCGCCCCCGCGAAGTTGCGCCTGCTGCGGCCTCTGGGGACGGGGCCGTCGGTGACGCTCGGTGTCATGGCGGGGGAATCCTCGGTGTCGGTACGGCGGCGCTGACCCGCCCGGCAGGAGCACAGCATAGGCGGGCGGGTGCGCGCCGGACCTCGGAAGCCACCGGACCTCAGCCCGTCCGCACCGCCCAGGAGCGGGTGACCACCCACTCCGCGCCCTGCACTCCCGCCGCCCGCCAGGCGTCGCCCACCTGTCCCGGCACGTGCACCGGCGCGTCCGCGGCCAGCGGCAGCACCGTCAGCCGCAGCCCCCGCTCCCGCACTTCCCCGGCGGGCAGCCGGTCCAGGCCGATGTCCCAGACCCGGCCCGAGTAGAACTGGTCGGCGACCAGGACGTCCCCCACGTGGGCGCGGGCCAGGTCACCCGTCCAGCGCAGCCGCAGCAGCACACCGGAGGGGGCCCGCAGCAGGTCCTCCGGCACGTCGACGCGGTACTGGGCGGCCAGCTCCGCCACCTGCTTCTCCGCGGGCACACTCGCCCGGCCCAGCACACCGGTCACGGGCTCGGGCGCCGGACCGGCGGGCCTGACCCGTGTGACGGTCGCGACGCTGTGCGCGACGGGCCCGGCCTCGACCCGGTAGCGGCGGAACACGCCGTCCGGCACCTCCCGCACCGGTGACCCCTCCACCAGCAGGGGCGAGTCCGGTGCGGGCAGCACCGCGAAGGAGGGCTCGGCGGACGGGCTGTGCAGCCGTACCTCGTCCCGGTCGAAGACGACGCCGTCCCCGCACAGCACCAGCCGCTCGGCTCCCCAGGCCGGTCCCCGGTAGACGGTCCGGGCCGTCGCCGCGTCCAGCACCAGCAGGCCGACGCGTGAACCGTCGGCGGCGTCCACCTCGACCAGCGCGTCGGTGCCCGGCCGCACCCCGCTGACCAGGACCCGGCCGTTGACCGGCGTGACCTCCCCGGTCGGCGTGGCGACGGACGCCACCGTCTCGGCGTCCAGGGCGAGTTCGGGAGCGATGCCGTCGGTCGCGGCCAGCACCAGGACGGTGCGCCCGTCGGCCTCGACGGTGCACACCGGCTGCGCGGTGGCCCACTCCAGCCGCAGCCCGGCCAGGTCCAGCCGCAGCGGCCAGCAGAAGGAGGCGCCGGCGGGCACGGTGACGGGAGTGCTGGGCAGCGTCAGCGCGGGCGCCGCCGGGAAGTCGACCGTGAACGCCGTGTCCGGGTGGTCCGGCAGCGGCTCGTGCGGCTGGTGGTTGGTCACGAAGAGGAAGCCCGCGGTGCCGTCGCTGCGGACGGCCCAGCGCAGGGTGTCCCGGTCGTGCTGGCCCGTCGGCCGCCGCTCCGGCAGCACGGACTCCATGGGGGCGATCAGATGCCCGAACTCGGCCAGCAGCAGGTGCTGCAGGCGCAGTTCGTGGTACGAGGGGCGCACCTGGCCGTACTCGCCGAGCGGGGCCTGGAAGTCGTACGTCAGGACCGGCAGGTCGTTGGGGTAGCCGGTGGCGTGCGACTCCTGGAGCGTCGTGGACTCGCCCGCCGGGTTCGTGCCCCCGTGGAACATGTAGTAGCCCTGCCACACCGAACCGCAGCCGATCTTCGTGAGCCCGAGCGCGGCGATGTCGGCGGCCTCCACCCGGGGCCGCCGGTGGTACGCCACGGCCATCCCGCCGCCCAGCTCGCAGGTCGCCCACGGGAACCGGTCCGTGGGGGCCGGATCGGCGCCGCGCACGGTCGTGGGCCGCAGATCGGCGCCGATGCCCTCGTCGTCGCGCTCGTGGGTGAAGAAGAAGTGCTTGCGGCAGGTGTCGGGCCAGCCGCCGTCCGCCTCCGTCCAGAACGCCTCGGGATACCCGCCGTACAGCGGAAGCAGTTCGTCGCCGGGGAGCTGCACGCCGCCCCATGCGGTCGACGTCCACAGCGGCGCGCGCAGCCCGGCCTCCTGCGCCAGGCGCTTCAGCGTGCGCAGGTGGCCCGGCTGGTCGTACAGCTCGTTCTCGATCTGGATCGCGACGATCGGGCCGCCGCTCGCCCGGTCGAGACCGCGCAACTGCCCGGCGATCGCCGTGAACCAGGCGCGGACGGGCTCCAGGTAGGCCGGGTCGTCGGTGCGGGGCGCGCGGGCGCGGGCCAGCACCCAGTCGGGCAGGCCGCCGCCCCGCACCTCGGCGTGCGACCAGGGGCCGATGCGCGGGACGAAGTCCAGGCCGTGACGGGCGCACAGCTCGGCGAAGCGCCTGAGGTCCCGGTCACCGTCGAAGCGGATCCGGCCCTCGATCTCCTCGTGGTGGATCCAGATGACGTAGGAGGCGACGGCGGTCACCCCGCCCGCCTTCATCTTCAGCAGTTCCTCCTCCCACTGGCCGTGCGGGTAGCGGGAGTAGTGGAACTCGCCGGAGACGGGGAACCAGGGGCGGCCGCCGCGGGTGAGCCAGCGGCTGGTGATGCCGATGGGGTCGGGGACGCCGGGCGCGTCCGTGAAGGGCAGATGCCCGGTCAGCGGGGGAGCGGCGGGCGCCGGAACGCGCAGGAGGTGTGTCACCAGGTGTTCTCCGGGCCGAGGTCGGGGGTGTCGGTGAGCTGGGCGCGGGCGGTGGTGGTGCCGTGCAGCTCCAGCAGGACCAGCTCGTTGGTGCCCGGGCGCAGTACGGGGCCCGGGATGTACAGGGTGCGCTGCGGGCCCCGGTTCCAGTAGCGGCCGAGGTGGAAGCCGTTGACCCAGGCCTGGCCCTTCGTCCAGCCGGGCAGGGAGAGGAAGGCGTCGGCGGGGGTGCCGACCTCGAAGGTGCCGCGGTGGAGGGCCGGCACGGTGACGGCCCTCCCCGCGGCGGGGGCGAACGGCACCCCCTCCAGGTCGTCGAGCGGCAGCGGGTGGCAGTCCCAGCCCGGCAGGGCGGTGCCGTTGAAGGAGACGGGTCCGAGCAGTCCCTTGGGGGCGCCGATGCGAGGCCCGTAGTTGACGCCGCCCATGTTCTCGACGAGGACCTCCAGCGTCGCACCGGGGCGCGGTACGCGCACGGGCAGCGTCTCGTCGTGCCGTTCGCGCTCCAGGACTCCGGCCGGGGCACCGTCGAGGAAGACCAGGGCGCGGTCGCCGACACCACCGGCGAAGTGCAGCAGGCCGTCGCCCCCGACCGGGACGGTGGTGCGGTAGAGGGCGTACCCGGTGCGCTGCCCGAGGGCGTCCATGGTGAGCGGGACGTCGGCGCGCACGGGCGGCCCGGCGAGCGGCAGCAGAGCTGCCCGGCCGCTCAACTCGACCTCGGTGGGCGGGAGTTTCGGCCCGGGCGCCGGGACGGGTTCGTCGGGTACGGCCGCATGGCGGGCGATGACCTCGCGGAAGGCGTGGTACTTGGGGCCGGGGTCGCCGCACTCGGTGAGTGCGGCGTCGTAGTCGTACGACGTGATCGTGGGCGTGTAGGCGTGCTTGTGGTTGGCGCCGTTGGTGAAGCCGAAGTTGGTGCCGCCGTGGAACATGTAGACGTTGACGGACGCCCCGGCCGACAGCAGCCGGTCCAGGTCGGCGGCGGCGTCGGCCGCGTCCCGGACGTGGTGCGGCCCGCCCCAGTGGTCGAACCAGCCGATCCAGAACTCGGCGCAGAACAGGGGCCCTTCTTTCCGGTGTTCGCGCAGGCGCCCGAGGCTCTGCTCGACCCGGCTGCCGAAAGTGCTGGCGGCCAGCACGCCGGGCAGGCTGCCCGCGGCCAGGTGCTCGGGGTCGGCCTGGTCGCAGGTGAACAGCAGCTCCTCGACGCCCCGGGAGCGGAACGCGTCGGCCAGGTGCTTCAGATACGCGGAGTCGTCGCCGTAGGCTCCGTACTCGTTCTCGACCTGCACCGCGATGACCGGGCCGCCCGCCGCCGCCAGGTGCGGCCGGACGGCGGGCAGCAGCAGGTCGAGGTAGCGGTCGACCGCCCCGGTGAAACGGGGATCGCTGGTGCGCAGCCGGATGTCCGGGTCGCCGGTCAGCCAGTCGGGCAGGCCGCCGCCGTCCCACTCGGCGCAGATGAACGGCCCCGGGCGCAACAGCACGTGCAGTCCCTCGTCCCGGGCGAGCCGCAGGAACCGGGGCAGGTCGAGGAAGCCGTCGAGGACGAGGGGGCCGTCCGGGTCCGGCTGGTGGTGGTTCCACGGGATGTACGTCTCGACCGTGTTGAGGCCCATCAGCCGCGCCTTGCGCAACCGGTCGGACCACAGGCCGGGATGGACACGGAAGTAGTGCAGCGCGCCGGAGATGATCCGGAACGGCTCGCCGTGCAGCAGGAATCCGTCGGACGTCGTCGTCAGAGCGGGCATGCGGAGGCTTCCCTTCGAAAGACGGGGGGAGGGGAGTCAGCGGGAACGGGTGCCGCGGATCAGCCAGAGTGTGGCGGCCAGGCAGAGCGCCGAGACACCACACAGCAACAGCGGTACGGCGCGGACCCCGGACCACTCGATGGCCTTGCCGAGCGCCGGCCCGGCGGCGACACCTCCGACCATGGAGGCGGCGATGACCAGGGCACCGGCCCGGCGGGCCCGCGGGGCCACCCGGTGCAGCCAGGGCAGTCCGGTGGGGAAGATCGGCGCGATGAACAGGCCGACACCGGCGTACGCGTACGGCGCCAGTGCCGGCACGGTCGCGGCCAGCAGACACACCGTCATGCCGGCGCAGGACACGGTGATGATGGCCGGGGCGGAGAAGCGCAGCGCGAGCGGGGCGACCAGGAAGCGGCCGACGGTCAGCATCAGCCAGTACACCGAGGTGGCGGTGGCCGCGACGCCCGCGCCGTAGCCGACGGTCTCCAGGTGCGTGGGCTCCCAGCCGCCGACTCCGGCCTCCACGCCGACGTGCAGCACGTAGAGCGTGACGAAGACGGCGAGCACCGAGCCGAGGCTCCGGCCGAGGACCGAACCGCCGCCGGTCCCGGTGCCGTCCGGGAGCGGCGGGTCGTTCCGCACGCCCCGCAGGCACAGCAGCAACGGCAGGTTGGCGAGGGCGAAACCGAGGAAGACGGCCGGGTAGTGCTCGGAACCGACCACGCCGATCAGGGCGGGCGCGAGGACGGCGCCGATGCCGAAGTGGGCGTGGAGGATGTTCAGCATCGCGGTCGAACGATGGCCGAAGCCCACGGCGAACAGCTGGTTGAGCCCGTAGTCGATGCCGCCGAAGCCGATCCCGGCGAGCAGGGCCGCCGCCAGCGCGGCGGCCCACTGCGGCGCGAGCGCGAAGCCCGCCGCGCCCAGGGCCATCAGCAGGTAGGAGCAGCCCAGGACGGTCCGGTTGCCGACCCGGCCGTAGAGCCGGTCGAACAGCAGGACCCCGGCCACGCCGCCCACGAAGTGGGCACTGAGCGCGAGCCCCGCGGTGGAGGGGGAGAGCCCGAACTCCGCCCGGAAGGCGGGCACGGCGGGCCCGTACAGGGCCTGCAGCACACCGATGAGCACGAAGCCCACGCAGGAGGCGACCACGGCCGCCCTGCTGAAGACCGGAGCGGCGGCATCCGGGGAGGGCGGGGCGGCACGCCGAGCGGTCTGCTCTTCGGTCACACGGACTCCGGGGGACGGCCCACCGGGGCGGGCGGGGGACAGGCGCGAACGGCTGGAGCACAGATGATGTTACCGGTAACATAGGGGTCGTCAACATGTTTGTGACGGGGCGGATGAGATGCCGCGGCCGCTCCTGCCGGGTGGCGAGGGCAAGGCTGGGAACGGTCGGGCCGCGCTTAATCGATTGCGGCCGAACGCGGCCGCCCGGCACGGTACTTCGCACAGCATCCGCCCTCCGGGAAGGCAACGCCGTGGCCGTCGCACACCCGCAGTGCCTCGCCCTCCTCGGCGGTGGCTTCTCCACCGACGACGACGGGCTGCTGGACGACTGGGTGCTGTCCCGGGCGCGTGCGCCCCGGCCCGCGGTCTGCTTCGTGCCGACGGCGAGCGGCGACGCGCCGGCGTACGTCGACCGCTTCCGGGCGGCGTTCGCAGCGCGCCCCTGCGAGCCCTCCGTCCTGCAGCTGTTCCGCCGGGAGCTGGACGACGACGCCCTGCGCTCCTTCCTGCTCGCCCAGGACGTCGTCTACGTGGGCGGCGGCAACACGGCCAACCTCCTCGCTGTGTGGCGTGCCCACGGCGTGGACCGGCTGCTGCGGGAGGCCTGCGACCGCGGCACGCTGCTGTGCGGCATCAGCGCCGGCGCCAACTGCTGGGCCGAGGGCTCGCACACCGACTCCTTCGGGCCGCTGACGCACCTCTCCGACGGCCTCGGGCTCCTGCCCGGCTCCGTCTGCCCGCACTGGGACAGCGAACCGGGCCGCCGGCCCTCCTACCGTGCGGCCGTGGCGACCGGGAAGCTGCCGGCCGGCTGGGCCGTGGAGGACGGGGCCGGAGCGCTCTTCACCGACGGCGCGCCGACGGAGGCCGTCACCCGCGTGAGAGGAGCCGGCGTGTACCGCGTGGCACCGGACGGGGCCGGGGGAGCGAGCGAGGACGCCCTGCCCTGCCGCTTCCTCGGGGACGACGCCCCGGCCCTGCCCCGGTAGGCGCTGCCGGGGCGTCCCGGCACCCTCCCCGAGGCCTTGGCCAGGGGCTCACGAAACCAGCGGATCCACCAGGATTGCGCCGGTCCCGATCGGGTACGCGAGCAGGACCGCGTCCGGGGCGGATCATGCCCCGGGCAGGCCGCACGACCGCCGCTACCAGGGAATCTGCCATGGAGACACCCGCAAACGACCCCACGCCCACGCCCGCCCAGCGGGCTCTGGACGTCCTCGCCGAGAACACGGAGGACGCGGCGGCTCTGGACGCGCTCGCCAACAGCGACGTGCTCATCCCCGTGCCCGACGACGCGAACGACGCCGACGCCGCCAGCCCCTCGGCGGTCGCCCTGCCGGTGCTGGAGCAGCCGGGCGGCGATCCCGTGGTGCCCGTGTTCACCTCCGAGATGGAGATGGCAGGGCTGCTGCCGTTCGTGTCCCGCTACCGTCTGGTACCGCTCGGCGCCCTCGCCGCGCAGTGGCCGGCCGACGACCTGTCGCTCACCATCGACGGCAGCTCGGAGCACCGCCTGACGCTCACCTCGGAGGGAGTACGCACCCTGCTGGCACGCCCGTAGGGCGACCGGCCCCGTCCGGGCCCGGGCGGTCTACTCGCCCAGGGTCCGGGCCAGCGCCGCCCGCTGCAGCGGCAGCACCTCGGCGTGCAGGTCACGGCCCTTGGGCGTCAGGGCCACCCACACCCCGCGCCGGTCCTCCACACACACCGAGCGCGTCACCAGCCCGTCCTTCTCCAGCCGGGCGATCAACCGCGACAGCGCGCTCTGGCTGAGGTGCACCCGCCCGACCAGGTTCTGCACCCGGCACTGCTCGGCCTCCTCGGGCGCCGCGGTCGCGAGCATGTCCAGGACCTCGAAATCGGACGCGCCGAGGCCGTGCGGATGCAGCACCCGGTCGATCTCGCACATCGTGCGCGCGTGCGCCGACAGGATGTCCCGCCACCGTTCCTCGAGCCGCGCACCAGCCGTTTTCGCTGCCATATGTGCACGGTAACACCCGTCACGCCGTTCCATGAGTGTGCATGCAGTGCCCCTTGCGGCAGGTCTGCCCGGACCCGCCGCACTCAGCCCTCGCGCCCCCACGGCCGTAGCTTCTCCGGATTGCGGACCACCCAGATCCGGGCGACGCGTCCGTCCACGACGTCGAACGAGGCCACGGTCAGGACCACGCCGCCCCGCCGGGCCACCAGCCCCGGCGCACCGTTGACCGAGCGTTCCAGGAGTTCGAGCCCGGGCGCCTTGTCGGCGATCGCGACCATGTACTGGGCGATGCGCGCGGCGCCTTCGACCGGGTGGAGGGCGGCACCGGCCATGCCGCCGCCGTCGGCGGTCATCACGGCGGCCGGGTCGAGGACGTCGACGAGGGCCGCGATGTCCTTCGTCTCCCAGGCCTGTCTGACCCGCCGCACCGCGTCCGCCTGCCCGGCCGCGGTCACCGGGGCGCGCACGGCGCCCACCCGCCTCCGGGCCGAGGCGGCCAGCTGTTTGCACGCCGCGGGGGTGCGGCCGAGGACGGCGGCGATCTCGGCGAAGGGGTAACGGAAGACGTCGTGCAGCACGAACGCGACCCGTTCGGCCGGCGTCATCGACTCCAGGACGACGAGGAAGGCCATGGTCACCGACTCGTCCATGACCATCTGGTCGGCCGGGTCGGCCCCCTGGCCGCGGTCCCACTCGGCGCGGTCCGGCAGCGGCTCCGGCAGCCAGGCGCCGACATAGCGTTCCCGCCGGGCCCGAGCCGAGCCGAGCACGTCCAGGCAGATGCGGCCGGTCACCGTCGTCAGCCAGGCGCCGGGGGAGACGATCTCCTCCTGCCGGGCCCGGGGCAGCGCGTACCAGCGTGCGTACGCCTCCTGCACGGCGTCCTCGGCTTCGGCCAGTGAACCGAGCAACCGGTAGGCCACGTTGATCAGTTGGCGCCGCTCGGCGGCCACCTCGTCGGTGCTCGTCCCGGCCATCCCCGCCCCCGGTCGCCTCGTCGCCTTACCTTTCGCGGGCCCGCGTCGTCGGGCTGGTGAGACCTTATCGATCCACTGCCCCGAGGCGGGCGGAACAGGGGGACGGCATGGCCACCCAGGCGACGGCACCGCGCGGATTCTCGTTCCTGCGGACCGCGATCACCCTTCAGACCCTGACCCTCTTCCTGCAGGCGGTCTCCGCCGGACTGCTGCTGACCTCCCCTCACGGGGAGATGCTGCACAGCGTCGGAGCGCGCGTGATGTACGGCGCGTCGATGCTGTACCTGCTCGCCGCGGTGCTGGCGTGGAAGCCGGGCGGCGGCTCACCGCGTCCCGTCTGGCACGCGTCCGGCTTCCTGGCCCTCGCCTCGGTCCAGGTCGTGCTCGGCATCGCGCACGTGCCGTCGGTCCATCTCCCCCTGGGCGTCCTGATGTTCGGGCTGAGCCTGCTGGCGCTGGCGCGGCGCTGACGTCGAATCGAGAGCCCACCAGGACTGGAGGGCCCGCCCAGGACTGGAGGGCCCGCCCAGGACCGGAGGCCCACCCAGGGCCAGAGGCCCGCCCAGGGCCAGGGATCCGCCCAGAACCCGAGATCCGCCCAGAACCGGAGGCCCGCCGGGATCGGGAGCGCGCTGGGACCGGGGGTGCGCTGGGACCGGAGCGCGCCGGGAGCGGGAACGCGCTGGGACCGAAGCGCGACGGATCGGGAGCGCCCCGGGACCGAAGCGCGACGGATCGGGAGCGCCCCGGGAGCGGAAGCCCGCCGGGAGCGGAAGCCCGCCGGGAGCGGAAGCCCGCCGGGACCGGGCGGTGGGCCGGTGGCCGTGGCGGTCCCGCGACCGCGGCGGGCCCGCCCGCGGCCATGTAAGCCCTGCGGACCGCGCGGTCGGCGCCGTGACTGAGCGTGCCGCCCGACGGCGGCGGGACCCGCCTGCCCTACGTCGACTCCCTCTTCACCAGCTCCGTCGGCAGGATCACCGCCGCCGGGTCCTCGCCCCCGATCTGCGCCAGCAGCACCCGCACCATCTCGGCGCTGATGCGGTCCCAGGGCTGTCGGATGGTCGTCAGCTCGGGGCGGGAGGCGAGCGCGGCCGGAGAGTCGTCGAAGCCGCCGACCGCGACGTCCTGCGGCACGCGCCGCCCCGCCCGCTGGAGCGCCGCCAGCACCCCCTGCGCCATCAGGTCCGAGGCGACGAACACCGCGTCCACGTCCGCGGCCTGCGCCAGCAGGCGCTCCGCGCCCGCCTCGCCGCTGGCCCGGCTGTAGTCACCCGAGACCACGAGCCGCTCGTCGAACTCCAGGCCCGCCTCCGCGAGCACCTCCTTGTAGCCGGCGAGCCGCTCGACACCGCCGGGCGTGTCCAGCGGACCGGTCACCATGCCCACCCGGCGCCGCCCGAGCGACAGCAGGTGGCGCACCATGTCCCGGGCGCCGTCGCGGTCGTCGGCGGCCACGTAACTCACCTTCGAGCCCAGCCCGATCGGCTTGCCGCAGGCCACCAACGGCACGCCCGCCCCGCGCAGTTGCTCGGCGACGGGGTCGCCCGAGTGGCTGGAGACCAGCAGCACCCCGTCGACGTGCCCGGCGGTGATGTACCGCGTGATGCGCCGCCGTTCGTCCTCCGTGCCCGCCAGCATCAGCAGCAGCGGGATGTCGTGCGCGGCCAGCGCCTGGGTGCAGCCGCGCAGCAGGACGTTGAAGTTGGGATCCTCGAAGAACCGCTCCTGCGGCTCGGTGAGCAGGAAGCCGATCGAGTCGGACCGCCCGGTGATCAGGGAGCGGGCGTGCCGGTTGACGACGTAGCCCGTCTTGCGGATCGCCGCGTTGACCGCCTCCTGGGCGGCCGGACTGACGTAGTGGCCGCCGTTGAGCACGCGCGAGACGGTGCCGCGCGAGACACCCGCCTCGCGCGCCACGTCGTGGATCGTGGGCGGCCTGCGCCTGCCCCCCGCAGCGTTCATGGTCATGACTTTACGGCTCCGGAGAGCAGATCCAGACTCCAGAACCGCTGGATGACCAGGAAGAGGGCGATCAGCGGGAACACCGCGAGGAACGCGCCCGTGATCACCAGGGTGTACAGCGCCGGGGTGTTGGCGCCCTGCTCCAGCAACGTGAACAGCCCGAGGGTGATCGGGAACTTCTCGTCGTCGCTGAGCATGATGTACGGCAGCAGGAAGTTGTTCCAGATCGCCACGAACTGGAAGAGGAACACCGTCACCATGCCGGGGATCATCATGGGCAGCGCGATCCGCGTGAAGATCCGCCACTCGCTCGCCCCGTCCATGCGCCCGGCCTCGATCACGTCGGCGGGCACCGCGGCGGCGGCGTAGATCCGCGCGAGGTAGACGCCGTACGGGAAGAGGATCTGCGGCAGCAGCACCGACAGGTAGGAGTCGGTGAGGTCGGCCTTCGCCAGCAGCAGGTACTGCGGGATGGCCAGGATGACCGGCGGCATCAGCACACCCGCGAGCAGCACGTTGAAGATCGTCTCGCGGCCGCGGAAGCGGTAGGTCGCCAGCGCGTACCCGCTGATCGCCGAGACGCACGTCGACAGCAGCGCGCCGACCCCGGCGTACAGGGCGGAGTTGGCCATCCACTCCCAGTAGACGCCGTCGCGGTAGGCGCTCAGGTCGCGGACGTTGTCGACGAAGCCCGTGCCGGGCAGGAAGGTGAAGGTGGAGAACAGCTCGGCGCCGGACTTGGTGGCCGCGATGACCACCCAGGCCACCGGCAGCAGGCAGTAGGCGGCACCCAGCAGCAGCGTGACGGTCGGGATCAGGGAGATCCGGCGGCGCAGCGGCGGGCGGTCCTGGGCGGTGCCGGGAGCGCTGCCCGCCACCGGCTCGGCCTGGGGGACGGCGAGGGAGCTCATCGAGCGGCCTCCTGCTTCTGACGACGGTTCGCGGCCCGCAGGAAGCCGAAGGACAGCAGGAGCGTGGCGAAGGCGATGATCACGGCCTGCGCCGCGGCCCCGTGGATGTCGCCCTCGCCGAAGGCGTCCCGGTACACCTTCATCAGCGGACTCCAGGTCGTGGACACGGAGTTGGTGAGCGGCTTGAGGGTGGTGGGCTCGTTGAACACCTGGATCGTGGCGATGATCGAGAAGAAGAACGTCAGCACCAGCGACGGAGCCACCATCGGGATCTTGATCCGCAGGGCGATCTGCAGCGGGGTGGCACCGTCCAGCTTCGCCGCCTCGTACACCTCCGCGGGGATCGCCTGGAGCGAGGTGTAGATGACGATCATGTTGAAGCCGGTGCCGCCCCACACGGCGATGTTCGACAGGGCCAGGTACAGCGGCCCGCCGTCCAGCAGGTCCGGCTGCGGCAGTCCCAGTTTGTCGAGCACGAAGTAGAAGGGGCTGACGTCCGGCAGGTACAGGAAGCCCCACAGCAGGGCCGCCACGACACCGGGGATGGCGTACGGCAGGAAGATCGCGAGCCGGGTGAAGGGCGCGAGCCGCACCTTCTCCGAGTCGAGCATCAGCGCGAACAGCAGGGCCAGGCCCAGCATCACGGGGACGACGATGCAGCCGTAGCCGAGGACGCGCAGTGTCCCGGAGAGCAGCTCGCTGTCGGTCAGGGCGTCCGTGTAGTTCTCCAGGCCGGCCCAGACCTCCTTGCGGGCGCCGGAGCCGAGGCCCAGGCCCGAGACCTTCACCTTGCGGAGGCTGAGCCAGACCGCGTAACCGATCGGCAGAGCGAAGAACAGTGCGAACAGGATTCCCGCTGGGAGGAGGAAGGCGTACGGGGCGCCCTTGACCCCGTACGACTGCCGGCGTGCCGTGCTTTTCACTCCGCGACCTCGAAGCCCTGCTTCTTCATGTCGGCGACCGTGTCGGCCTGCATCTTCTTCAGCGCCGCGCCGAAGTCCGACTTGTTCTTCGCGGCGGCGCCGAAGGCGTCCTTGAAGGTGGTGTAGGCGACGTTCACGTTCGGGCCCCAGGCGGACGGGGCGGTGGTCTCCGCGATGTCGGCGGCCTTGCTGTAGAAGTCGGCCTGGTTGGAGAAGTACGCCGGCGGCTTGAGGAAGGCGCCGCTGGTCTGGGCGTCGGTGGCGGCCGGGTAGATGCCGCTCTCCTTCGCCAGCGCGTTGAGGGCCTTGCTGTCGGTGTTCAGCCAGGCGGCGAACTTCGCCGCGGCCTCCTGGTGCTTGGAGTCGGTGGTGACGGCGGTGGAGGAGCCGCCCCAGCTGCCGGTGCGGTTCTCGCTGGCGGACCACTGGGGGAGGGGGGCCATGGCCCACTTGCCCTTGGTGTCGGGAGCCGCCGTGGTCAGCGTGCCCGGGGCCCACACGGCGCTGACCCAGGCGATCTGCTTGCCGGTGTTGAGCGCCTTGTTCCAGGCCGGGGTGTACATCGGCTGGTTGTCGATGGCGCCCTCCTCGACCAGGCCGCCCCAGAACTCGGCGACCTTCCGCGTGGCCGCGTCGTCGATGGCGACCTTCCACTGGTCGCCGGAGGTCGTCCACCACTTCGCGCCGGCCTGCTGGGCCAGGCCCGCGAAGAGCCCGGAGTCGTTGGCGGAGAAGGTGGTGAGGTCCTTGTCGGGGGCCGCCTTCTTGAGCTCGCGGGCGGTCTCGGCGAACTCGTCCCAGGTCGTCGGCACGGTCAGGCCGTACTCCTTGAACAGGTCCTCGCGGTAGTAGAACATCAGGGGCCCGATGTCCTGCGGGATCGCGTAGACCGCGTCGGTGCCCAGCGTCGTCTGCTGCCAGACCCCGTCGGCGAAGCTGTCCTTCGCCTCGCCCGCGTTCTTCGCTATGTCCGCCAGGGCGTCGTTGCTGACCAGCGTGGGCAGCGCCTGGTACTCGGCCTGCACCAGGTCGGGGGCCTTGCCCGCCTTGTGCGCGGTGAGGATCTTGGTGACCAGGGTGTCACCGGAGGCCTGCTTCTTCACCGTGACGGTGATCTGGTCCTTCTTGCCCGGCCCCTTGTTCCACAGGTCCACGACCTTGTCCATGCCGGGCGTCCAGGTCCAGTACGTCAGCGAGACCGGGCCCGACTCGGTCTCGCTGTCCCCGGAGTCCGACCCGCAGGCGGCGAGGGTGGTGGCGCCGAGCGTGAGGGCGACGGCGGATGTCACGAGGCGGCGGCGCTTCGCGTACGGCATGGATCTCTCCCCTGACCTGGGGTCCCCGCCTGCTGCGAGGACCTGCCATGCTTCTGTGAGCGTTCACAGTAGAGAAACATCCCGGACACTTGTCAATGGTTGTTGCTGTGCGGTTATGTTGGGCTCCGCACCGCACCGCTGTGTGTGTACGTTCCCAATTGATCGATCGACCGGGAGACCATCCATGCCGGAGACCACCCCCACGGGCCTCACCAGGCTCGCCTTCGGTGGGGACTACAACCCCGAGCAGTGGCCGGAAAGCGTCTGGCGGGAGGACGTCCGGCTGATGCGGGAGGCCGGCGTCACCCTGGTGAGCGTCGGGATCTTCTCCTGGGCCCTGCTGGAGCCCTCACCCGGGGCGTACGACTTCGGCTGGCTCGACCGGCTGCTCGACCTGCTGCACGAGAACGGCGTCCGCGTCGACCTCGGCACGCCCACGGTCTGCCCGCCGGTGTGGTTCTACCGCGCCCACCCCGAGGCGCTGCCCGTGACGGCCGACGGCGTGCGCCTCGAGTTCGGCTCCCGCGCGGCGATCTGCCACAGCAACCCCGACTACCGCACGGCCGCGGCCGGCATCACCACGAAGCTCGCCGAGCGCTACGGCGACCACCCGGCCCTGGCCATGTGGCACGTGCACAACGAGTACGGCGTCCCCGTCTCGGCCTGCTACTGCGACACCTGCGCCGCGCACTTCCGCCGCTGGCTGGCGACCACCTACGGCACGGCCGACGCCGTCAACGAGGCCTGGGGCACCGCCTTCTGGGGCCAGCGCTACGCCGACCTCGACCAGATCAACCCGCCCCGCCGCACACCGACGGCCGTCAACCCGAGCCAGGCGCTGGACTACAAGCGGTTCGCCGACGCCACCATGCGCGAGAACTTCCGCATGGAGCGGGACATCCTGCACCGCCTCGCGCCGGGCGTCCCCGTCACCACCAACTTCATGACGGCGCTGAGCCAGTGCGACTCCGTCGACTACTGGGCCTGGGGCCGCGAGGTCGACCTCGTCACCAACGACCACTACCTGATCACCGACGGCCGCCGCACCCACGTCAACCTCGCCATGGCCGCCGACCTCACCCGCTCCGTCGCGGGCGGCGCCCCCTGGCTGCTGCTGGAGCACTCCACCTCCGGCGTCAACTGGCAGCCCCGCAACCCCGCCAAGGCCCCCGGCCAGATGGCCCGCAACTCCCTCACGCACGTGGCCCGCGGCTCCGAGGGCGCCCTGTTCTTCCAGTGGCGCCAGTCCCGGCGCGGCGCCGAGAAGTTCCACTCGGCGATGCTCCCGCACGGTGGCACCGACACCCGAGTGTGGCGCGAGGTCGTCGAACTCGGCGCGTCCCTCGACACTTTGGGCGAGATCCGCGGCACCCGCACGGAGGCCGACGTGGCGGTGCTCTGGGACTGGCAGTCCTGGTGGGCGCAGAACCTCGAGTGGCGCCCCAGCGAGGACCACGACGCCCGCGAACGCGCCGACGCCTTCTACGAGGCGCTCTACGACCGCCACCTCACCGTCGACTTCGCCCACCCGGAAGCCGACTTGTCGAGGTATCCCCTTGTCGTCGTCCCGGCGCTGTACCTGATGACGGAGGCGGCCGGACGCAACCTGAAGGCGTACGTCGAGAACGGCGGCACCCTCGTCGTCTCGTACTTCTCCGGCATCGTCGACGAGCACGACGCCGTCCACGAGGGCGCCTACCCGGGTGCCCTGCGGGACGTCCTCGGCCTCACGGTCGAGGAGTTCTCCCCACTGCTGCCCGGCGAACGGGTGCGGGTCACCGGCCCCGAGGGCTCCGAGCTGGACGCCGACGTGTGGACCGAGTTCGTCGTGCCCCGCGGCGCCGACACCGTCCTGACGTACGCCGACGGCCTGACCGCCGGACGGCCCGCCGTCACCCGGCACCGCCTCGGCGAGGGCACCGCCTGGTACGTCTCCACCCGGCTCGGCGCCGACGGCCTCGACGCGCTGCTCGGCATGGCGGGCGAGGACGCCCGGCTCGCCCCGCGCGCCGATCTGCCCCGGGACGTCGAAGTCGTCCGCCGCACAGGCGAGTCGGGCACCTACCTCTTCGCCGTCAACCACACCGGCTCGGACGCCAAGGTGCCGCTGGAGACCGCCGGCACCGAGCTGCTGACCGGTGAACGCGCCGCGGGCCGCCTGGCGGTCCCGGCCGGAGCCGTCCGGGTCGTCCGGCTCGACGGCTGAACCGACTCCCTCCGCCCGCGCGAGCCACGAGCCGCGGGCGGAGGGGTTCCCCCTCTCACCCGCCTTCCGGTGAGGGGCATCCCCACCCCCACGTCGAAGGGACGACGGACGACGATGTTCCATCCCAGACGCACACTTAGGGCCCTGCTGCCGCCGCTCGCCGCGGGGCTCGCCCTCACCGCCCTGCCCGCCACCACCGCACACGCCGCGAGCACGCTGACCAACGGCGGCTTCGAGGCCGACGGCACCGGCGCGGCCGTGCCGGGCGGCTGGTCCGAATACGGCGACACCGGCGCCTCGTACGCCGAAGCCGGCGGCCACGGCGGCAGCTACCGCCTGAGCCACTGGGCCTCCACCGCCTACAAGGTCGAGACGTACCAGTACCTGTCCGGCCTCACCAACGGGAACTACAAGCTCACCGCCTGGGTGCGCTCCGGCGGCGGGCAGAAGTCCGCCTACATAGCGCTGAAGAACTGCGGCGGCGCCGAGCAGCGCACCGACCTGCCGGTCTCGGCCAGTGGGTGGATCCGGATCGTCGTGCCGGTCAATGTGACCAACAACCAGTGCACGATCAGCATCAACAGTGACGCGAACGCGGGCAACTGGATCAACGTTGACGACCTGACCTTCGCCTCCGGCACGTCCGGTACGTCGATCAAGGGCGCCGACATCTCGTCCCTGGCCAAGAGCGAGGCCAAGGGCGGCGTCTACCGGAACAGCTCCGGAACGGCCGGCGACGCCCTGGCCGTCCTGAAGTCGTCCGGCATGAACTACGCCCGCCTCAAGGTCTGGGTGAACCCGGCCGACGGCTACAACAACAAGGCCCGCGTCCTGGCCACCGCCAAGCGCGTCAAGGCGCAGGGCATGAAGCTGCTGGTCGACTTCCACTACTCGGACTTCTGGGCCGACCCCGGCCGCCAGGACAAGCCCGCCGCGTGGGCCGGACACTCGTACAGCCAACTCAAGACGGACGTGTACAACCACACGTACGACGTGTTGAACGCCTTGAAGGCGCAGGGCACCACCGCCGACATGGTCCAGGTCGGCAACGAGATCAACGGCGGCATGCTGTGGAACGAGGGATCCACCTCCAACTGGACGCAGCTGGCCGGTCTGCTCAACTCCGGCTACGACGCGGTCAAGGCGGTCAACTCGTCCACCACCGTCGCCCTGCACCTCGCCGAGGGCGGTGACCTGGAGGGCACCCGCTGGTGGTTCGACAGCGCCCGCTCCAACGGCGTGAAGTTCGACGCGATCGGCCTGTCCTTCTACGGCTACTGGCACGGCACCCTGGCCGACTTCCAGACGACCCTCGACGACGCGGCCTCCCGCTACGGCAAGCCGGTCTTCGTCGCCGAGACCGCCTATCCGTTCCGCCTCGACAGCGAGGACTCCCACGAGAACATCATCAACACCAGTGACGAACTGGTCCCCGGCTACCCGGCGAGCGTGTCCGGCCAGACCCGGTGGATGAACGACATGATGAGCATCGTGGAGGCCGTCCCGAACGGCCGCGGCCTCGGCGCCTTCTACTGGGAGGCGACCTGGACCGCGGTGAACGGCAACGGCTGGGACCCGACCGACGCGGCCTCCGGCAACGCCTGGGAGAACCAGGCGCTGTTCGGCTACGACGACCGGGCCCTGTCGTCGATGTCCTGGTTCCGCCACCGCTGAGCGCACGGGGGAGGGGGCGCGGCTCGCCGCGCCC
>NZ_JBEYZD010000051.1:0-60976 GCF_040645895.1 Streptomyces olindensis
CCCTCACTTACATCCCCCCGCCCCGGGCGCGGCGTTCGGCCTCTCAGGCGAACGGCCCGGCTTCCGTGTGCGGGGCGGCTTCCGCGCCGCCTATAGGGGCGAGATAGGCGGCGTCGGGATCCTCCGCTCGGAGCGTCACGCCGTCATGGGCCGACGCCTTGGTCCGCACTGGTACACCGTTCTGGGAGCGTGAGTCGGTTGGCACTTTCCGAGGTTCGAGACGACGTCCGCCTGCCGGTCACCGCCGCCCAACTCGGCGTGTGGGTGGCTCAGCGGCTGGAACCGGAGAGCCCGCTCTACCAGTGCGCCGTCCACTTCGACACCGCTCCGCTCGACATCGAGGTGCTGCGCCGGTCCGTCGAGCGAGCGGTGGCCGAGACCGACACGCTGCGGTCCCGGTTCGGCGACGACGGCGAGGTGTTCCAGATCGTCCGTGCCGAGGTGGACGCCACGGTGGACCTGGTGGACCTGCGGGCCGAGACCGACCCGGAGGCCGCCGCCCGCGCCTGGATGGACCGGGACCTCGCCACCGTCGCCGACCTGGAGTCCGGTCCCCTGTTCCGGCACGCCCTGCTGGTCCTGTCGGACGAGCGGCACTTCTTCTACCTGCGCTACCACCACATCGTCCTCGACGGCTTCGGGCAGACCCGCTACCTGGACCGCCTGGCCCGCGTCTACACCGCCCTGGCCGCCGGGGAGGAACCCGCCCCGGCCCGCCGCCGCGGACTCGGCGAACTCGTGGCCGAGGAGCGCGCCTACCGGGACTCCCCGCACCACGCGAGCGACCGCGACTTCCTCCTCGCCCGTCTCGCCGGGGCCGAGGAGCGCCAGACCCTCGCCGACGGCGCGGCCGGCCCGGCCCCCCGCGCCCTGCGCCGCCACACCGACCTGCCGGGCGAGCTGACCGGCCCGCTCACCGCGGTCGGGCCGTGGCCGGCCGTGATCGCCGCCGCCACGGCCGTGTACCACCACCGGATGCTCTCCGTCGACGACGTGGTCCTGGGCATCCCGGTGGCCGCCCGTCGCACCCCGGCCGCGCTGGCCACCCCGTCGATGCTCGCCAACGACCTGCCGCTGCGCGTCACCGTCACCCCCGGCACCACCTTCGCCGAACTGGTCGGCACGGTCCGCGCCGAACTGGGCGCGCTGCTGCGGGCCCAGCGGTTCCGTCGCGAGGAACTGCACGAGGCCCGCGACCTCACCGGCACCGACGCCGCCCTGTTCGGCACCGCCGTCAACGCCATGTCCTTCGACGCCCGGGTCCGCTTCGGCGACGTGCTCGCCACTCCCCGTCAGCTGTCCAACGGGCCGGTGGCCGACCTGGCGGTGGCCACCTTCGGCGACCCCGCCGACGGCGAGGTCCGCCTGGAGATCGCGGCCAACCCCGAGCTGTACTCGGAGGACGAACTCGCGGCCCACCAGGAGCGGTTCCTCACCCTGCTCGCCTCGCTCGCCGCCGCCCCCGGCGCCCCGGTCGGCCGTGCCGAACTGCTCGACCCCGCCACCGCCGGCCGTCTGCTGCACGCCCCCAACGACACCGCGGGCCGGGTGCCCGGCGGCCTCGTCGAGCTGTTCGAGCGGCGGGCCGCCGCGCGTCCCGACGCGGTGGCGCTGTGTGCCGACGAGACGCTCACCTACGCCGAGCTGGACGCCCGCGCCAACCGGCTCGCCCGCCTCCTGGCCGCCCGCGGCGTCGGCCCGGAGCGGCTCGTCGGGGTGGCGCTGCCGCGTACCGCCGGTCTGGTCGTGACCCTCCTCGCCGTGCTCAAGACCGGCGGCGCCTACCTGCCCATCGACCCCGAACACCCCGCCGACCGGCGGGCGATGGTCCTCGAGGACGCGGGCCCCGAGCTGCTCGTCACCACCTCCGGCACCGACGTCCCGGACGGGGTGCCCACCCTGCTGCTGGACACGGTGGACTGGACGGCCGGCGACCCGGGCCCGCTCGGCCGCCCGCAGGACGGCCGGTCCACCGCGTACGTCATCTACACCTCCGGCTCCACGGGCCGTCCCAAGGGCGTCGCCCTGGAGCGGGCCGCGATGGACAACTTCCTGGCCGCGATGGCCCGCGCGGTGCCGGTCGGGCCCGAGGACCGGCTGCTCGCCGTCACCACCGTGAGCTTCGACATCGCCGTCCTGGAGATCTTCCAGCCGCTGCTGGCCGGCGCCCGCGTGGTGCTCGCCAGCCGTGACGAGGTGCTCGACCCGGACGCCCTGCGGGCCGTCGTCGAGCGCGAGGCGATCACCGTGGTCCAGGCCACCCCGAGCCTGTGGCAGCCGCTGGTCGAGACCCGCCCGGAGGTCTTCGCCGGGGTGCGCGTGCTGACCGGCGGCGAGGCCCTGCCGCAGTCCCTGGCCGGTCTGCTGGCCGAGCACGCCGCGAGCGTCACCAACATGTACGGCCCCACCGAGACCACCGTCTGGTCGATGACCGCTCCGGTCGAACGCGACGGCGGTCCCGTGCGGCTCGGCGCCCCCGTCCTCAACACCCGGGTGTACGTGCTCGACGGGGCGCTGCGCCCGGTGCCGGCCGGCTACAGCGGAGAGCTGTACATCGCCGGTGACGGCGTGGCCCGCGGCTACCGGGGCCGTCCCGGGCTGACCGCCGAGCGGTTCGTCGCCGACCCGTACGGCCCGGCCGGCACCCGGATGTACCGCACGGGCGACCTGGTGCGGGTCGAGCCGGACGGCGCCCTCACCTTCCTGTCCCGCCTGGACCACCAGGTCAAGGTGCGCGGCTTCCGCATCGAACTCGGCGACATCGAGGCGGCGTTGCTGGCCCACCCGCCGGTCGAGCGGGCCGCCGTGCTGATGCGCGAGGACCGCCCCGGCGACAAGCGCCTCGTGGCCTACGTCGTCTCCCCGCAGGGCGACTCACCGGCCCTGCGCGCCCACCTCGCCGAGCGCCTGCCCGAGTACATGGTGCCCGGCGCCGTCGTGGTCCTGGACGCGCTGCCGCTGACGCCCAACGGCAAGCTGGACCGACGCGCTCTGCCCGCGCCCGTGCGGATCTCCCTGCCCGACGGGCGGGCCCCGCGCACCGAGCTGGAGGAGCGGCTGTGCGCCCTGTACGCGGAGGTCCTCGGTCTGGACTCCGTCACCGTCGACGACGACTTCTTCACGCTCGGCGGCACCTCCCTGTCGGCCACCCGCGTCGTCTCCCGCGCCGCCCGCGAGGGCGTCACCGTCGCGATACGCGACCTGTTCCGGGCCCGCACCGTCGCCCGCCTCGCCCCCTCCTGCACGGCGGGTGAGCGCACCGGCGGCGAGGTGCCGGCCCCGGCGCTGCCCGCGCCGCTGCCGGACGACGAGCTGGCGGCGCTGTTCACCGACCCCGGGGTCGAGGACGTACTGCCGCTGACGCCGCTCCAGGAAGGCCTGGTGGTGCACAGCCTCACCGCCGGCCACGGCGACGGCGTCTACACCGTCCACATCGGGCTCGACCTGTCCGGCGAGGTGGACGCCGAGCGGCTGCGCGCCGCCCTCGGCACCGTCGTCGCCCGCCACCCGGTGCTGCGGTCGGGGATCGTCCACGACGGTGTGAGCCGGCCGGTGCTCGTGGTGCGCGGCCGGGCCGCCGTGCCGTGGCGCGTCCACGACCTGCGGGGCCGTGCGGACGACCTCGACGCGGTGCTGCGGGCCGAGGCCGCCGAGCCCTTCGACGTGGCGTCCGCGCCGCTGCTGCGCGCGGCCCTGCTGCGCCTCGACGACGGATACCGGCTCGTGGTGACCTGTCACCACCTCGTCCTCGACGGCTGGTCGGTGCCGATCCTGCTCGGCGAGACCCTGCGCGCCTACCGGGGCGGGCCGGCCGGCCCCGAGCCCCGGCCCTACCGCGACTACCTCGGCTGGCTGGCCGGCCTCGACCACGAGCGCTCCGCCGCCGTGTGGGGCGAGGCCCTCGCCGGGGTGCGTCCGACCCTGGTGGGCGGGTCCGGCGACGCCCCCGCGCGGGACGCCGTACGGCTGGAGAGCGCGCTGGACGCCGCCACCACCCGACGCCTGGAGCACACCGCGCGCGAGCTCGGCGTCACCGTCAACAGCCTGGTGCAGGCCGCCTGGTCGGTCGCGCTGCGCGAGCTGACCGGCCAGGACGACGTGGTGTTCGGCATCACCGTGGCGGGCCGCCCCGCCGAGGTGCCCGGTGTCGCCGAGATGGCCGGTCTCTTCGTCAACACCGTCCCGCTGCGGGCCCGTCCGGGCTCCGGCCGCACCCTGGCCGAGGTGGCCCGCGCGGTCCAGGACGACCAGGCCGACCTCCTCGCCCACCAGTACCTGCCGCTCGTCGAGGTGCAGCGGGCAGCCGGTGTCGCGGGCCTCTTCGACACCGTCGTCGCCTTCCAGAACTATCCGGTGGACCGGGAGGCCCTGGACGCCGTGGCCCGGGAGAGCGGCCTGGTCGCCGGTGCGGCCGACGTCACCGACGTCAACCACTACCCGCTCACCCTCACCGCCGTGCCCGGCGAGCGGCTGGCCGCCCGGCTCACCTGCCGCCCCCACCTGTTCGAGCCGGCCGCCGCGCAGGTCCTCCTCGACCGGTTCACCGACACCCTCGCCCGTCTCGCCGGTGCCCCCGGCACGCTGGTCGGCGAGCTGGTGCCCGACCGCGGGCCGGTCGTCGGGCAGGAGCGGGGCGACCTGGTCGAGCTGCGTGGCTTCCGGTTCGACCCGGCCGAGGTCGAGGCCGCGCTCGCGGCCCACCCCGACGTGGTGCGCGCCGCGGCCGTCGTCCGCGAGGACACCCCCGGCGAGCGCCGCCTCGTCGGCTACGTGGTGCCGCGCCGGGGCGCCGCCACCGACCCGTCGGACCTGCGGGACGCCGTGGCCGCGGCCCTGCCGGACTACATGGTCCCGTCCGTGCTGGTCACCCTGGACACCCTGCCGCCGGCCGCCGGCGGCGGGATCGACCGGCGCGCACTGCCCGTCCCGGTGATCTCCGGCACGGCCGTACGCGGTCCGCAGACCCCGCTCCAGGAGCTGCTGTGCGCGCTCTACGCGGAGGTGCTCGGCATGGAGTCGGTCGGGATCGACGAGGACTTCTTCGCGCTCGGCGGGGACAGCATCCTCGGCTTCCGGCTGCTCAGCCGGGCCCGCGCCCGCGGTGTCTCGTTCGGCTTCCGCGACATGTTCGAGCGGCGCACCGTGGCCGCGCTGGCCGAGGTGTGCTCCGTCCACGAGCCGGCGGCCGGGCCCCGGCGGATCACGCTGCCCGTCTCCGCCGAGGAGGCCGGGCGGCTGGCCGCCGAGCCCGGTGTGGAGGCCGTGCTGCCGCTCTCGCCGAACCAGCAGGGGCTGTTCTTCCACCACGCCTTCGACGACGCCGAGGCGGACCCGTACACCCTCCAGGTCGTCCTCGACTTCGCCGCTCCCGTGGACACGGCGCGGCTGGGCGCCGCCCTGGACCGGGTGCTCGGCCGGCACGAGGCGCTGCGCGCCTCCTTCCGCACCACGGAGGACCAGCGGTCGGTGCAGCTGGTGCACGCGGCACCGCGGGTGCCGGTGCGGGAGGTGACCCTCGCCGACGACGCCGCGTTCGACGCGCTCCTGGACGAGGACCGGGCCACCCGCTTCGACCTGGCCCGCCCGCCGCTGGTGCGGGCCACGGCGGTGCGCCGCGCCGACGGCGGCGGCACGGTCGTCCTGACCCTGCACCACATCGTGGTGGACGGCTGGTCGTTGCCGATCGTCGCGCGCGACCTGTTCACCGAGTACGGCGCCGCGGAGGCGGTGGCCGTCCCGGACGACGGGGAGCGGGCCCGCTACCGCGACCACCTGGCCTGGCTCGACGGCACCGGCACCGAGGCGTCCCTGGAGGTGTGGCGGTCCGCGCTCGCCGAGGTGACGGAGCCTTCGCGGGTGGCCACCGGGCAGGGTGCCGGGGTGGTGGAGCCGGTCCGGCAGGAGCACCTGCTGACCGTCGAGGAGACGGCCGGCCTCGCCGCCGTCGCCCGCCGGTACGGCGTCACCGTCAACACTCTGGTGCAGGCCGCCTGGGCGATGGTGCTGCGCGGTCTGACCGGCCGTGACGAGGCGCTGTTCGGCGTCACCGTGGCCGGCCGCCCGGCCGAGCTGCCGGGCGCGGGCGACCTGGTGGGCCTGTTCATCAACACCGTGCCGCTGTCGGTGCGGCTCGACCCGGGCGAGAGCCTCGGCGACCTCGCCGTGCGGCTGGGCCGGGAGCAGTCCGCGCTGCTCGACCACCACCACGTCGCGCTCGGCGACATCCAGCGCGCCCTGGGCATGGGCGAACTCTTCGACACCCTGCTCAGTTTCGAGAACTACCCGCTGGACCTGGCCGCCATCACCGCCTGCGCGCGGGACGCCGGGCTCGAACTGGCCGGTGCCCGGGTCCGCGACGGCAGCCACTTCGCCATCAGCGTCGTCGTCGAGCCCGGTGACCGGATGCGGCTGCGGGTGCGCCACCAGCCGCAGTTGGTGGACGAACAGACCGCGCTGGCCGCCGCCGCGGAGCTGCTGGCCGCGCTGCGCGCCTTCGCCTCCGCTCCCGAGCTGCCGCTCGGGCGCCTCGCCCGGGCCGGCGAGGAGGCACCGGCGGACCGCTCCCAGGGGCCGTCGGCCCCGGCGGTCACGCTGCCCGGGCTGTTCGCCGCGCAGGCGGCCCGCACCCCGGACGCGCCCGCCGTGCTGGCCGGTGGCGAGACCCTCACGTACCGCCAGCTCGACCGCCGCTCCAACGCCCTGGCCGCCGAGCTGATCGCACGCGGCGCCGGGCCCGGGCGCCTGGTCGCGGTGCTGCTGCCGCGCTCGGTGGACCTGCCGGTCGCGCTGCTCGGCGTCCTGAAGTCGGGTGCCGCCTATGTGCCGGTGGACCCGGCCTACCCGGCGGAGCGGATCGCCGTCATCCTCCAGGACAGCGCTCCGGCGCTGGCCGTCACCGCCGACCCGGACCTGGCGCCCGAGGGCCTGGCCACCGTGCGGCCCAGCGCCGCCGAGGCCGACGCGGTCGGCCGTGTCCCCCGCCCCGAGGACGCCGCGTACGTCATCTTCACCTCGGGCTCCACCGGCCGCCCCAAGGGCGTGGTGGTCGAACACCGGGCGCTGGGCGCCTACGCGGCCCGGGCCGCCGAGGCCTACCCCGACGCGGCGGGCCTCGCCCTCGCGCACACGTCGGTGTCGTTCGACCTCACCGTGACCTGCCTGTACACCCCGCTGGTCGCGGGCGGCCGGGTGCACCTGGCCGAACTCCCGGACGCGCTCGGGGCCGAACGCCCCACCTTCCTCAAGGGCACGCCCAGCCATCTGCGGCTGCTCGACACGCTGTCCGAGGAGGTGTCCCCGTCCGGCACCCTGGTGCTCGGCGGTGAGGCGCTGCGCGGTGAGATGCTCGCCGGCTGGCGGGCCGCGCACCCCGAGGCGACGGTGGTCAACGCCTACGGCCCGACCGAGGCGACCGTCAACGTCATGGAGTACCGGATCGAGCCGGGGCAGCCGCTGCCCGACGGCCCGGTCCCGATCGGCCGGCCCTTCCCGTACGCCCGGGTGCACCTGCTCGACAGCGGTCTGCGGCCGGTGCGGCCCGGTGCCCGGGGCGAGCTGTACCTCGCGGGCGAGGGCCTGGCCCGCGGTTACCTCGGCCTGCCCGGCCAGACCTCGCACCGGTTCGTGGCCGACCCGTTCGGCCCGGCCGGGAGCCGGATGTACCGCACCGGCGACCTGGCCCGGCAGCGTCCGGACGGCACCATCGAGTACCTGGGCCGGGTGGACGACCAGGTGAAGGTGCGCGGCTTCCGCATCGAGCTGGGCGAGGTGGAGGCGGCGGCCGAGGCCGTGCCCGGCGTGACGCGTGCCGCCGCGGCCGTCCGCGGCAGCGCGGGTGAGGCCCGTCTGGTCGGCTATCTGGTGGCGCCCGACGGCGTGGACACCGCCGAGGTCGAGGCGCGGATGCGCGCCGCGCTGCCCGAGTACATGGTGCCCGCCGCCTTCGTGGTCCTGGGCGAGCTGCCGCTGACGCCCAACGGCAAGGTGGACCGGGCGGCCCTGCCCGAGCCCGCCGTCACCACCGGCACCGCGACCCGTGGGGCCGGAGGCAGCCCGCTGGAGGAGCGCCTGCTCGGCCTGTTCCGCCAGGTGCTCGGCCGCGACGACGCGGGCGTCCAGGACGACTTCTTCGCCCTCGGCGGCGACAGCATCATGTCCATCCAACTGGTCGGCCGCGCCCGGGCCGCGGGACTGAAGTTCTCCGCCCGCCACGTCTTCGAACACCGCACCCCCGCCCGACTCGCCGCCGCCCTGGCCGACCAGGCCGGAGGCAGCCCGCTGGAGGAGCGCCTGCTCGGCCTGTTCCGCCAGGTGCTCGGCCGCGACGACGCGGGCGTCCAGGACGACTTCTTCGCCCTCGGCGGCGACAGCATCATGTCCATCCAGCTCGTCGGCCGCGCCCGGGCCGCAGGACTGAAGTTCTCCGCCCGCCACGTCTTCGAACACCGCACCCCCGCCCGGCTCGCCGCCGCCCTGGCCGACCAGGCCGGACCTGCGTCGGCCCCGGCGCCCCAACAGGGGTCGGACAGCGCGCCGTTGCTGCCCCTGATGCGCCGCCTGGTCACCCGCGGCGGCCGCTACGCCCAGTACCACCAGTCGGTCACCCTGACCCTGCCGCCGACCAGCCGGGCGCACTTGGCCGTCGCCCTGGGCGCCGTACTGGAGCGGCACGAGAGCCTGCGGATCCGCGTCGCGGACGCGGACGGCTTCACCGTCACGCCGGTGGGCGCGGGCGGGCCCGCGGCCCTCGCCGAGTCCCTGCTGACCCGGGTCGCCGTCCCCGGGGACGCCGGTGACGAGGAGCTCACCGCCCTCGTCGCCGAGCACACCGCCGCCGCCCGCGACAGCCTCGACCCGGCCGCCGGGCGCATGCTGCGAGCCGTCTGGTTCGACCGGGGCGCCGAGCGGGCCGGGCGACTGCTGCTCGTCGTGCACCACCTGGCCGTCGACGGCGTGTCCTGGCGGATCATCGTGCCCGACCTCGCCGCGGCCTGGGAGGCCGTCGCCGCGGGCGGCCGGCCCGACCCGGCGCCGGTGGGCACCTCCTTCGCCCACTGGGCCCGGGCGTTCACCGCACTGCCCGCCGACGACGCCGACCACTGGCGCGAACTGCTCGCCGCGGACGACCCGTTGATCGGTCCCCGCCCCCTCGACCCCGGCCTCGACCTGCGCGGCGACGCCGGACGGCTGACCCTGCGGCTGCCCGCCGACGTGACCGGCGCGGTGCTCGCGGACCTGCCCGCGGCCTTCCACGCGGGCCCGGACGACGTACTGCTGACCGCGCTCGCCGCCGCCGTGCCGCTGTGGCGCGGCGACCGGGCCGGCCTGCTGGTGGACGTCGAGAGCCACGGCCGTCACGAGGACCTGGTCCCGGGCGCCGACCTCTCCCGCACCGTCGGCTGGTTCACCGTCGCCCACCCCGTGCGCCTGGACACCCGGGAGGCCGACCCGCGCGCCGTCCTGGCGGGCGCGGACGCCGCCGGTGACGCCCTGCGCACCGTCAAGGAGCAGCTGCGCGCCACCCCGCGGCAGGGCATCGGCCACGGCCTCGCCCGCTTCGGCGACCCGCGCACAGCGCCGCTGTTCGCGGAACTCCCCGAGGCGCAGTTCGGGTTCAACTACCTGGGCCGGGTGAACCTGGCCGGCGCCCTCGCACCCGGCTGGGAACTGGCCTCCGTGGGCGCCGACGACGCCCCCGAGGTGCCCCTCTCCCACACGGTCGAGGTGAACGTCGCGGCGCACGACGGCCCCGACGGGCCGGAGCTGGTCGCCACCTGGACCTGGGCCCGCGCCCTGGTCTCCGACGCCGACGCGGCCCGCCTCGCCGACCTGTGGGACACCGCCCTGCGCGGCCTCGCCGCCCACGGCACGCGCCCGGGCGCCGGCGGGCACACCCCGTCCGACCTGCTCGTCCCGCTGGAGCAGGCGGAGATCCGGGAGCTGGAGGCGGACGGTGACGTGGCGGAGCTGCTGCCGCTCGCCCCGCTCCAGGAGGGCCTGCTCTTCCACCACCAGTACGGCGACGGCGCCGACGACCCGTACGTCTCCCAGCTCCGCGTGGAGCTGACCGGTCCCCTGGACCGCGCCCGGCTGCGCGCCGCCGCCGCCGAGGTGCAGCGCCGCCACCCCGCGCTGCGGGCCGCGTTCCGCCGCACCTCCCAGGGCACGCCCGCGCAGGTGGTGTTCCGCGACCCGCCCCTCGACTTCACCGAGGTCGAGCCGGCCGACGCGGGCGATCTCGACGCCGTGTGCGCGGCCGACCGCCGGCGCGGCTTCGACATCACCCGCCCGCCCCTGATCCGCTGGACGCTGGCCTCCCTCGGGAAGCGCCACACCCTCGTCGTCTCCGCGCACCACAGCATCCGGGACGGCTGGTCCATGCCGATCGTGATGCGCGAGCTGATGGCCCACTACCTGGGCGACCCGCTGCCCCGGGTCCGGCCGCACCGCGACCACCTGGCGTGGCTCGCCCGCCAGGACCGTGCCGCGGCGAGCGCCGCCTGGAGCCGGGCGCTGGCGGGCCTGGACGGCGGCACCCTCCTGTCCGACGGCCCCGCCCCGGCCGGGCAGGAGCCCGGCCGGCTCGACCTCGCCGTCGACGGACTCGACGCGCAGGGCGCCGCCCGCCGCCTCGGCGTCACCGTCAACACCCTCGTCCAGGCCGCCTGGCTGCTGCTGGTGGCCCGGCTCACCGGCCGGGACGACGTGGTCACCGGCGTCACCGTCAGCGGCCGTCCCGCCGACCTGCCCGGAGCGGCCGACATGGTCGGTCTCCTCATCAACACGGTGCCGCTGCGCGCGACCCTGCGCGCCGACGAGCCGGTCGGGGACTTCGCCCGGCGGCTGCAACTGGAACAGGCCCAGCTCGTGGAGCACCACCACCTCGGGCTGGTGGACATCCGGCGCCTCGCCGGGCACGGCGAACTCTTCGACACGTCCATGGTGTTCGAGAACTACCCGCTGGACGTGGCGGCCCTGACGGCGGTGGCCCGCCGCGCCGGTCTGGAGGCCGGCGAGGTCGCGCACCACGCCGTCACCCACTACACCCTCGCCATGGAGGCGAGCCCCGGCCCCGACGGCCTGCGGCTGCGGCTGCACCACCGCCCCGACGTGCTCACCGAGGAGCGGATGGGGCAGATCGCCGACCTGCTGCCCCGGCTGCTGCGCACCGTCGTCAGCGAGCCCGCGACCCCGGTCGGCCGGATCTCCGGGCACACCCCCGCCTCCCGGGCGGACCTCCTGGCGCTCGGCCACGGCCCCGAGGACGCCGCGGACCCGCGCACCTGGCCCGAGCTCTTCCTCGACCAGGCCCGGCGGACGCCCGACGCGCCGGCCCTCGTCACCGATGCGGAGACCGTCACCTTCCGCGAACTCGCCGACCGGGCCGGCGCCCTGGCCCGCGTCCTCGCGGAGGCCGGCGTGGACACCGAGAAGCGGGTGGCGATCGTGCTGCCGCGCTCGGTCGAGATGGTGGTGGCCCTGCACGCCGTCGCCCTGGCGGGCGGCGCGTTCGTGCCGGTCGACCCGGCCCACCCGGCCGAGCGGATCGCGCAGACCCTGGCCGACGCCGCGCCCGAACTGGTCCTCACCACGGCCGCGACCACACTGCCCGGGACCGGGCTCCCCCGTTTCGACCTGGACCTGCTGGACCTGTCCGGCGAGGGACTGGTCCGGCCCGTCCGCCCCGAGCAGGCGGCGTACGTCATCTACACCTCCGGCTCCACCGGCCGTCCCAAGGGTGTGGTCGTCACCCACGCGGGCATCCCCGGCCTGGCCCGGGCCCAGCGCACCGGCTTCGACGTCACCGAGGACAGCCGGGTGCTCCAGTTCGCCTCGCCGAGCTTCGACGCCTTCGTCTCCGAGGTCGCCGTCACCCTGCTCGCCGGTGCCCGCCTGGTCCTGGCCTCGCGCGAGGAGCTGCTGCCCGGTGCCCCGCTGGCGCGGACCGTCGCCGAGCACGGCGTCACCCACGCCACCCTGCCGCCGGCCGCCCTGCGCGAGCTGCGGCCCGAGGACCTGCCGACGCTGCGCAGCCTGGCGGTCGCCGGTGAGCAGTGCCCGCCGCAGGTGGCCGGACTCTGGTCGGCCGGCCGCCACATGGTCAACGCGTACGGCCCGACCGAGACGACCGTGTGCGCCACCATGAGCGCCCCGCTGTCCGGGTTCGGCGTGCCGCCCATCGGCACCGCCCTGCCGGGACTCGCGGTCCGCGTCCTCGACGCGCATCTGCAGCCCGTCCCGGTGGGTGTCGTGGGCGAGTTGTACGTGTCGGGCGCGGGCCTGGCGCGCGGCTACCTCGACCGGCCGGCGCTGACCGCCGAGCGGTTCGTCGCCGACCCGTTCGGCGCCCCGGGCGGCCGGATGTACCGCACCGGCGACCAGGTCGCCTGGCGCGAGGACGGGCAGCTCGTCTACGTCGGCCGTGCCGACCGGCAGATCAAGCTGCGCGGTTTCCGCATCGAGCCGGGCGAGATCGAGGCCGCCGTGGTGGCGGCCCCCGAGGTCGCCGCGAGCGCCGTCGTCGTCCGCGAGGACCGGCCCGGCGACCGCCGGGTGGTCGCCTACGCGGTGCCCGCCGCGGGCGCCACGGTGGTGCCGGCGGCGCTGCGGGCCCGGCTGCGCGAGGCGCTCCCGGACCACATGGTCCCGGCCGCCGTCGTCGTCCTCGACCGGCTGCCGGTCACCGTCAACGGCAAGCTGGACCAGGCCGCGCTGCCCGCACCGCGCTACGACTCCGGCGCCGGGCGCGGGGCCGCGAGCCCCGCGGAGGAGCTGCTCGCCGGGGTCTTCGCCGAGGTGCTCGGCGTGGACCGGGTCGGCGTGGACGACTCCTTCTTCGACCTCGGGGGCCACTCGCTGCTCGCCATGCGCCTGGTCGCCCGGGTCCGCGCCGTGCTCGGCGCGGAACTCGGGGTCCGCGAGGTGTTCGAGACGCCCACCGTCCGGGAGCTCGCCCGGCTCGCCGCCGGCGGGCCGCGCCCCGCCGGCGCCGCCCCCGGCGACCTGCCCCGCCCGGACCGGCTGCCGCTGTCCTACGCGCAGCAGCGCCAGTGGTTCCTCGACCGCTTCGACGGCACGGACACCGCGTACCACATCCCGATGGCGCTGCGTCTGACCGGCGTGCTCGACGAGGCGGCGCTCGCCGCCGCCCTCGACGACCTCGCGGCCCGCCACGAGAGCCTGCGCACGCTGATCGCCGAGGACGAGGAGGGCCCCTACCAGCGGATCGTCTCCAACGGCCTGCCGTTCGAGCGCGCCGAGGTCGGTGCCGAGGAGCTGGACGGCGCCCTGCGCGCGGCCATCGCCCGCCCCTTCGACCTGACGGCCGAAGCTCCCGTGCGGGCCCGGCTGTTCACGGTCGGCGCCGAGGAGCACGTGCTGCTCGTCGTGGTCCACCACATCGCCGCGGACGGCGCCTCCGTGCCGGTGCTCGCCCGCGACCTCGTCGCCGGCTACCGCGCCCGCCTCGCCGGCGGGACGCCCGAACGCCCGGGCGACGTGCCGCAGTACGCGGACTTCGCGCTGTGGCAGCGCTCGGTGCTCGGCGCGGAGGACGACCCGGACTCCGTGCTCGGCCGGCAGCTCGACCACTGGCGCACGACGCTGGCGGGGCTGCCGGAGGAGCTGACGCTGCCCACCGACCGGCCCCGCCCGGCCGCGGGACCGCACCGCGCGGGACGCCACCGCCTGGCGATCCCCGCCGGCCTGCACGGCGACCTGGCCCGGACGGCGCGCGAGCTGAAGGCCACCCCGTTCATGGTGGTGCAGGCCGCGCTGGCGGCCCTGCTGTCCCGGCTCGGCGCCGGCACCGACATCCCGATCGGCTCCCCCGTCGCGGGCCGCTCCCACGAGGCCCTGGCCGACGTGGTGGGTCTGTTCGCCAACACCCTGGTGCTGCGCACCGACGTGTCCGGCGACCCGAGCTTCGCCGAACTGGTGGGCCGGGTACGGGAGACGGACCTGGCCGCCTTCGCCCACCAGGACGTGCCGTTCGAGCGTCTGGTGGAGGCCCTGCGCCCGGAGCGCTCCGCCGCCCGGCACCCGCTGTTCCAGGTGGTCGTCGAATGGGGCGACGACGAGACCAGCGCCCTGAACGCCCTGGAGGAGCTGCCGGACCTCGCCGTCGAGCCGCTCCACCTGACCATGGACACGGCCAAGTTCGATCTGGTCCTGCACCTGCGCCCGCAGTACACCGACGAGGGCGCCCCCGCGGGCATCACCGTGGACCTGGAGTACAGCGCCGACCTGTTCGACGCGCCGACCGCGGCGAGCCTGGGCGAGCGCCTCGTCCGGCTGCTCGGCGCCGCCCTCGCCGAACCGGCCCGGCCGGTGACCGACCTGGACGTCCTGGCCGAGGACGAGCGGCGGCTGCTGCTGACCGACTGGGCGCACACCCCGGCCGAGCCGTACCGGCCGATCGACGCCGGTGACACGATCGTGCGCCGCTTCGAGGCGGCCGCCGCAGCCCGGCCCGGCGCCGTCGCCGTCACCGGTGAGGACGAGCGGGGCCGGGAGGTCTCCCTGACGTACGCGGAGCTCGACGCCCGGGCGAACCGGCTCGCCGCGCTGCTGCGCGAACACGGCGCCGGACCCGAGCGGTTCGTGGCGCTCGCCCTGCCCCGGGTGCCCGACCTCGTGGTGGCCGTCCTCGCCGTCCTCAAGTCCGGCGCCGGCTACCTGCCGGTCGACCCGGCCTACCCGGCCGAGCGCGTGGCCCTGCTGCTGGGCGACACCCGGCCGGTGGTCACCGTCGGCACCCGGGCCACCGTGGCGGCCCTCGGCGGCGACGACACCTGGCTGGCCCTGGACGACGAGGGCGTCGTCGCCGACCTCGCCGGACGGGATCCCGCCGCCCCGGCGCCGACCGCGGCGGCCGACCACGCGGCGTACGTCATCTACACCTCCGGCTCCACCGGCACCCCCAAGGGCGTGGTGGTCACCCACCGGAACGTGCTGCGCCTCTTCGACGCCACCGACCACTGGTTCGGCTTCGGCGCCGAGGACGTCTGGACCCTCTTCCACTCGTACGCCTTCGACTTCTCGGTGTGGGAGCTGTGGGGCCCGCTGCTGCACGGCGGCCGGCTCGTGGTGGTCCCGCACGCCGTCAGCCGGGAGCCCGCCGCCTTCCTGGAGCTCCTCGGGCGGGAGCGGGTCACCGTCCTCAACCAGACCCCGTCCGCCTTCCACGAGCTGATCCGCGCCGACGAGGAGGCGGGCGGCGCCGACCTCGCGCTGCGCTACGTCGTCTTCGGCGGCGAGGCCCTCGACCCGGCCCGCCTGCTGCCCTGGTACGAGCGGCACGCCGACGACAGCCCGGTCCTGGTCAACATGTACGGGATCACCGAGACCACCGTGCACGTCACCCACCGCGCGCTGACCGCGGGCGAGGTGCGTGCCGGGGTGGTCGGCGCCATCGGCGTCGGCATCCCCGACCTCGGCGTGCACGTCCTGGACGAGCGGCTGCGGCCGGTTCCGCCCGGCGTCGTCGGCGAGATGTACGTCTCGGGTGCGGGCGTGGCCCGCGGCTACGCCCACCGGCCCGGGCTGACCTCCGGCCGCTTCGTCGCCGACCCGTTCGGCGCCCCGGGCACCCGGATGTACCGCTCCGGTGACCTGGCCCGGCGCCGCCACGACGGCTCCCTGGAGTACCTGGGCCGGGCCGACGCGCAGGTCAAGGTGCGCGGCTTCCGCATCGAGCCCGGCGAGATCGAGTCGGTGCTGCTGGCGCTGGAGCCGGTGGCCCAGGCCGCCGTCGTGGTCCGCGAGGACAGCCCCGGCGACCGGCGCCTGGTGGCGTACGTCGTCACCGGCTCCGCGGCGGGCCAGGTCACCGGGGCCGCCCTGCGCGAGGCGGCCGCCGAGGCGCTGCCGACGCACATGGTGCCCTCGGCGGTGGTCGTCCTGGACCGGCTGCCGCTGACCGTCAACGGCAAGCTCGACCGCAAGGCGCTGCCCGCCCCTCAGGCCGCCGTCCGCGCCGCGGGCCGTGCCCCCTCGGGCCCGGCCGAGGAACTCCTCGTGGACGCCTTCGCCGAGGTGCTCGGCGTGGACCGGGTCGGCGTGGACGACTCCTTCTTCGACCTCGGCGGGCACTCGCTGCTCGCGATGCGCCTGGTCACCCGCGTGCGGGCGGCGCTGGGCGCGGAGCTCGGGGTGCGCGACCTGTTCGAGTCCCCGACCCCGGCCGCCCTGGCCCGGCGCGCCGCCGGCGTCGCGGGCACCGGCAGGGCCGCGCTGACCGCGCGGCCGCGCCCGGAGCGGGTCCCGCTCTCGCACGCGCAGCAGCGCCTGTGGCTGCTCGACCGGCTCAGCGACCTGGACGCCGCCTACAACATCCCGATCGCCCTGCGGCTGACCGGCGCCCTGGACGCCGACCGGCTGCGGGAGGCGCTCGGCGACGTGGTGGCCCGGCACGAGAGCCTGCGCACCCTGGTCGACGACCGGGGCGGCGAGGGTGCCGACGCCTGGCTGCGGGTGCTGCCCGAGGCCCGGGTCGACCTGCCGGTGGTGCGGGTGCGCGCGGAGGACCTCGACGAGCGGATCGCCGCCGGTGCCGCCGCCGGCTTCGACCTCACGGCCGACGTCCCCGTCCGGGCCCGGCTGTTCGAGGTCGGCCCCGAGGAGCACGTGCTGCTCGTCGTGGTGCACCACATCGCGGGCGACGGCACCTCCATGCCCGTGCTCGCCAGGGACCTGGCCGCCGCCTACGCGGCCCGCCTCGACGGCACGGCCCCCGACTGGGAGCCGCTGCCCGTCCAGTACGCCGACTACGCCCTGTGGCAGCGCGAGCTGCTGGGCGACGGCGCCGACGGCGCGGGCGACGGCGACCGCGGCGAGACGGCGCGGCAGCTCGGCTTCTGGGCAAAGGCGCTGAGCGGACTGCCGGAGGAGCTCACGCTGCCGGTGGACCGGCCGCGCCCGGCGGTCGGACCGCACCGTGCGGGGCGGCACACCTTCGCCGTGCCGCGGGAGCTGTACGAGCGGGTGGGCCGGGTGGCCCGCGAGCTGAAGGCCACCCCGTTCATGGTGGTGCAGGCGGCACTCGCGGCCCTGCTGTCCCGGCTCGGCGCGGGCACCGACGTCCCGCTCGGCTCGCCCGTGGTCTCCCGCCCCGACGAGGCCCTCGCCGACGTGGTCGGCTTCTTCGTCAACACCCTGGTGCTGCGCACCGACGTGTCCGGCGACCCGAGCTTCGCGGAACTGGTCGGCCGGGTGCGCGAGTTCGACCTGGCGGCCTTCGCCCACCAGGACGTGCCGTTCGAGCGTCTGGTGGAGGCGCTGCGCCCCGAGCGCTCCGCCGCCCGCCACCCGCTGTTCCAGGTGGCGCTCAGCCTGGACAGCGCCGGCGGTACCGCCCTGGCCGAGGTCGCCGGGATGCCCGGTCTCACGGTCGAGCCGCGCCCGGTGGCGCCCTCCGTCGCCAAGTTCGACCTCACCTTCACCCTGACCGAACGGATCGGCGACCACGGCGGGCCGGCCGACTGGAGCGGTTCCGTCGAGTACAGCGCCGACATGTTCGACGCCGGCACGGTGAGCCTGATGGCCCGCCGCCTGGTGCGGCTCCTGGACGTCCTGACCGACCGGCCCGACGCCCCGGTCTCCGCCCACGACGTGCTGGTGGACGGGGAGCGCGAGCACATTCTCGGCAGCTGGCTGGAGAACGCCGCCCCGGTGGCCCCGGCGAGCCTGCCCGAGGCGATCTCGCGCCGGGCGGCCGAGCACCCGGACGCGCCCGCCGTCACCTTCGCCGGCACCACCCTCACGTACGCCGAACTGGACGCGCGGGCCAACCGGTTCGCGCACGCCCTGCTGGCCCGGGGCGTCACCCCCGAGGCGCGGATCGGCGTCCTGATGGAGCGCTCGGCGGCGCTGGCCGTCACCCTGCTCGGCATCGTCAAGGCGGGCTGCGCCTACGTGCCGCTCAGCCCGGCCAACCCCGACGAGCGCCTGGTGTGGCTCCTCGACCAGGTGCAGGCGCCGCTCCTCGTCGTCGACGAGGCGTGCCGGCGACGGGCCGAAGGCCTGGACGTCCGGGCCGGGCTGGTGCACGCCGGGGCGGACCTCTCGGCGCTGCCCGCCGGGGCACCCGACGTGCCGGTGGCCCCGGAGCAGCTCGCGTACCTGATGTTCACCTCCGGCTCCAGCGGCCTGCCCAAGGGCGTCGCCATCTGCCACGGGGACATCGTCCAGCTCGCCGCCGACCGCTGCTGGGACGGCGTCACCGACCGGGTGCCGCTGCACTCCCCGCACGCCTGGGACGCCGCCGTCCTGGAGTTGTGGGTGCCGCTGCTGCGCGGCGGCGAGGTCCTCGTGGCCCCGCCCGGCGACCTGGACGTCACGGACCTGAGGGCACTGATCGCGGACTCCGGGATCACCTCGCTGTTCCTGACCGCCGGTCTCTTCCGGGTGCTCGCCCAGGAGATCCCGGAGGCGTTCGCCGCCGTGCGCCAGGTCGCCACCGGCGGTGACGTGGTCTCCGGGGCGGCCGTGCGCCGCGTCCTGGAGCACGCCCCCGGCCTGCGGGTCGTCAACGCCTACGGGCCCACCGAGGTCACCGTGATGGCGCTGTCCCACCGCGTCGACCCGGACGCGCTCGACCCCCGCTCGCACAGCGTCCCGATCGGCCGCTCCCTGGACGCCATGCGCCACTACATCCTGGACGACGCGCTGCGGCCGGTGCCGCCGGGCGTCACCGGCGAGCTGTACGCGGCCGGTTCGGGTCTGGCCCGCTGCTACTGGAACCGCCCGGACCTCACCTCCGACCGGTTCGTCGCCGACCCGTACGGTCCGCCCGGCACCCGGATGTACCGCACGGGCGACCTGGCCCGCTGGACGGCGGACGGCCTGGTCGAGTTCGCCGGGCGTGCCGACGAGCAGGTCAAGCTGCGCGGCTTCCGCATCGAGCTCGGCGAGATCGAGTCGGCGCTCGCCGCGGGGCCCGGCGTGACCGCCTGCGCGGTGATCGTCCGCGAGGACCGGCCGGGCGACAAGCGCCTGGTCGCCTACACCGTGGCGGGCGACGGCTACGACCGGGCCGCGCTCGGCGCCCACCTGGGCCGCACCCTGCCCGACTACATGGTGCCCGCGGCGATCGTCGAGCTGACCGAGCTGCCGCTCACCGCCATCGGCAAGCTCGACCGCAGGGCGCTGCCCGCCCCCGAGTTCGGCAGCGCCGGCGGCCGGTCCGCCGCGAACGCCGAAGAGGAGGTGCTGGTCCGGCTGTTCGCCCAGGTCCTCGGCCTGCCCGAGGACTCCGTCGACGCCGACAGCGCGTTCTTCGACCTCGGCGGCGACAGCATCATGGCCATCCAGCTGGTCAGCGCCGCCCGCCGGGAGGGCCTCGCGATCACGGGGGCCGACGTCTTCACCCACCGGACGGTGGCCGAACTGGCCCGGGCCGCCGCGGCGGCCGGGGAGCCCGAGGAGGCCGAACCGGACGAGGCCGTCGGCGCACTGCCCGCCTGGCCGATGCTGCACTGGCTGGCCGAGCGGCGCGTCCCGGTCGACCGGTTCAACCAGACCACCGTGCTGCGCGCGCCCGCCGAACTCGACCTGGACCGGCTGCACGCCCTGGTCGGGGCGCTGCTCGCCCGCCACGACAGCCTCCGCCTGAAGGTGGCCGTCGACGACCCGGGCGACGCCGCGACCTGGACCGTCGAGGTCCCCGAGCCGGACGCCGTGCGGGCCGAGGACCGGGTGCTCCGGGTGGCCGCCGCCGACCTCGGTGAGGCCGAACTCACCGAAGCGGTGCGCGCCCACGGCGAGGCCGCCGTCGGCCGGCTGTCCCCGCGCGACGGGGCCATGGTGGAGATCGTCTGGTTCGACCGGGGAGAGCGGCCCGGCCTGCTCGTGGTGGCCGTCAACCACCTGGCCATCGACGGGGTGTCCTGGCGCATCCTGCTGCCCGACCTGTTCCGGGCGTGGGCCGACGTGCGGGCGGGCCGCTCGCCCGACCTCGGCGCCGGCGGCACCTCACTGCGCCGCTGGGCCGAGCGGGCCGCGGAACGCGCCACGGCGCCGCGCACCCTGGCCGAACTCGACCACTGGACCGGCACGTTGCGGCGCGGACCCGGCCGGCTGGGCTCACGCCCGCTGGACCCGGCGGTGGACGTGCTCGCCGGCGCGCGGCGGCTGCGCCGCACCCTGCCGGCCCGGGCCACCGGGCACCTGCTGACCACGGCCCCGGCCGTGTTCGGCGCGGGCGTGGACGACGTCCTGCTCGCGGGCCTCGCCCTGGCCGAGGCCCGCAGGCGCCGCGACGCCGACGCCCGCGTCCTGGTCGACGTGGAGAGCCACGGCCGCGAACGCGACGGCGCCTCGGACCTGTCGCGCACCACCGGCTGGTTCACCGCGCTGTACCCGGTGCTCCTGGACACCGCCGGTGTCGACCTCGACGAGGCGTTCGCGGGCGGCCACGCCGCCGGCACCGTCCTCAAGCACGTCAAGGAGCAGCTGCGGGCCGTGCCGTCGGAAGGCCTGGGCTACGGGCTGCTGCGCTACCTCAACCCGGAGACCGCCGCGGCCTTCGAGGGGCTCGGCAGCGCCGACATCGGCTTCAACTACCTGGGCCGGTTCGTTCCCGGCGAGACCGGCGACTGGTCGGTGGCCTCCGACGCCCCGCGCCCCGAGGGCGAGGACCCGGCGACCCCGCTGGCCCACGCCGTCGAGATCACCGCGTACGTCGAGGAGAGCGCGGACGGGCCGCGCCTCGGGGCGACGTGGACCTGGGCCCCCTCGGTGCTCACCGAGGACGAGATCGGCGCGCTCGCCGACGGCTGGTTCGAGGCGCTGACCGCTCTGGTGGAGCACGCCCAGCGGCCCGACGCGGGCGGCCTGACCCCCACGGACGTGGGGCTTATAGAGATCACACAGAGCGAGATTGAAGAGTTCGAGGACGAACTGGCCTCGGACTGGGAGATTTGAAGTGGCGAGAACCACCCGCGCAGTCGATGACATCCTGCCCCTCTCCCCGCTCCAGAGCGGTCTGCTGTTCCACAGCGTCTTCGACCAGGCGACGCCCGACATCTACACCGTCCAGTCGACCTTCCACCTGGCCGGCCCGCTGGACGCGGGCCGCGCCCGGGAGGCCGCCGAGGCCCTGCTGCGCCGGCACGCGAGCCTGCGGGTGGCGTTCCGTCAGCGCAAGGGCGGGGAGTGGGTGCAGATCGTCGCGGCCCGGTACAAGCTGCCGTGGACCGAGATCGACCTGTCCCACCTCGGCGCGGAGGAGGCCGACGCTCAGGCCCGCCGCGTCACGCTCGCCGACCGTGAGCAGCGCTTCGACACCGGCCGCCCGCCGCTGATCCGGTTCACCCTGATCCGGCTCGGCGGCGAGAGCCACCGCCTGGTCCTCACCATCCACCACACGGTGCTCGACGGCTGGTCCCTGCCGACGCTGCTGAAGGAGTACCACGCCCTGTACCTCTCGGGCGGGGACCCGAGGGGGCTGCCGCCGGTGGCCCCCTACCGGGACTACCTGGCCTGGCTCTCCCGCCAGGACGCGGACGCCTCGCGCGCCGCCTGGGACAGCGCCCTCGACGGGCTGACCGCCCCCACCCTCGTGGCCGGCACCACCGAGCACACCCCGCAGGACCCCGGGCGCCACGAGTTCGGGCTCACCGAGGAGCAGACCCGGGCCCTGACGGCCCGGGCCCGCTCCGCGGGCGTCACCGTCAACACCGTGGTGCAGGCCGCCTGGTCACTCGTGCTCGCCGGTCTGACCGGCACCGACGACGTGGTCTTCGGCGTCACCGTCAACGGCCGCCCCGCCGAGCTGCCTGGCGTGGAGTCCATGGTCGGCCTGTTCATCAACACCCTGCCGCTGCGCGTCAGGCTGCGCCCCGGGCAGACCACCGGCGAACTGCTGGGCAGCGTGCACCGCGCCCAGGCCGAGCTGATCGCCCACCAGTACCTGGGCCTGTCGGAGGTGCAGCACCGTGCCGGGCTCGGCCCGCTCTTCGACACCTCCGTCGTCTTCGAGAACTTCCCCTTCGAGTCCGGCCCCGCGGTCTCCGGCGAGGCCGACCCGCTGCGGGTGGTGGGCGCCGAGAGCCACTCGGCCAACCACTTCCCGCTCAGCCTCGTCGGGATGCCGCAGGACGCGCTGCGCTTCAAGCTGTTCCACCAGAGGGACCTCTTCGACGACGCGGCCGCCGCGGCGATCGGCGAGCGGTTCCTCGCCCTGCTCGACACCCTGGTGAGCGAGCCGGAGCGGCCGCTCGGCCGGATCGACGTCATCGGCGCCGAGGAGACCGCCCGGGCCCTGGCCGCGGCGGCCGGACCCGCCGCACCCGCGTCGTACGCCGACCTGCCCACCCTGCCCGGGCTGTTCACCGCCCAGGCCGCGGCGACCCCGGACGCTCCCGCCGTCCGCGCCGGGGACCGGGTGCTGACGTACCGGCAGCTCGACGCCCGCGCCAGCTTCGTGGCCCGCGCTCTGGTCGAGCGCGGGGTCGGCCCGGGCCGGACGGTGGCCGTGCTGCTGCCGCGCGGCATCGACCTCGTGGTGGCGCTGCTCGGCGTGGCCAAGTCCGGCGGCGCCTACATACCGCTCGACCCGGACCACCCCGCCGAGCGGACCGCGGCGGTGCTCGCCGACGCCGCGCCCGTGCTGGCCCTGACCGGGCCCGGCACCGAGCTGCCCGGCGTCGCGACGCTGGCCGTCACCGACGAGGAGGCCGCCTCCTTCACGACGGCGCCGCACCCGCACGACCCGGCCTACCTGATCTTCACGTCCGGCTCCACCGGCCGCCCCAAGGGCGTCGTCGTCGAGCACCGCTCGGTGGGCGCCTACCTCCTGAGGGCCCGCCAGGCCTACCCGGACGCCGCCGGGCTCACCCTCGTGCACTCCTCGGTCACCTTCGACCTCACCGTGACCGGCCTGTACACCCCGCTCGTCTCCGGCGGCTGCGCCCACCTGTCGGAGCTCCCGGACGCGGTCGGCGGCCCCCGCCCCACCTTCCTCAAGGGCACCCCCAGCCACCTGGAGCTGCTCGACACCCTGCCGGCGGAGGTTTCCCCGTCCGGCACCCTCGTCCTCGGCGGCGAGGCGCTGCGCGGTGAGGCCCTGCGCGCCTGGCGCACGGCGCACCCGGACGCCACGGTGATCAACGCGTACGGCCCGACCGAGGCGACCGTCAACTGCCTGGAGTTCCGCATCGAGCCGGGCACCGAACCGGCCGACGGACCCGTGCCGATCGGCCGCCCCTTCGCCGGCACCCGCGCCTACGTCCTGGACGCGGCCCTGCGCCCGGTCGCCCCCGGCGTCGCCGGAGAGCTGTACGTGTCCGGTGTCGTCCTCGCGCGCGGCTACCTGGGCCGCCCGGACCTCACGGCCGAGCGCTTCGTCGCCGACCCGTACGGTCCCCCCGGCGCCCGCATGTACCGCACCGGCGACCTCGCCCGCCGCCTGGCGGACGGCACCTTCGTCTACGCGGGCCGCGCCGACGACCAGATCAAGCTGCGCGGCTTCCGCATCGAGCCCGGCGAGATCGAGGCCGCGGCCGCCGCGCATCCCGACGTCACCCGGGCCGTGGTCCTGGCCCGCGAGGACCGGCCGGGCGATGCCCGCCTGATCGCCTGGGTGACCCCCGAGACCGTCGACACCGAGGCACTGCGCGGGCACCTCGCCGACGCCCTGCCCGCCTACATGGTCCCGGCCGCGATCGTCGCCCTGCCCGCGATGCCGCTCACCCCCAACGGCAAGGTGGACCGCAAGGCGCTGCCCGCCCCGCAGGAGACCGCGACCGCGCTGCCCGTCGAGCGCGCCCTGCGGGACCCGCGCGAGGAACTGGTCCGCGAGCTGTTCGCCGGTGTCCTGGGCCTGACCGGCGTCGGCCCCGACGACGACTTCTTCGCGCTCGGCGGCCACTCCCTGCTCGCCATCCGGCTCGTCAGCCGGCTGCGCGCGAGCCTCGGCGTCGAACTCTCCGTCAAGAGCCTGTTCCGCAACCCCACCCCGGCCGCCCTGGTCCGCTCCCTGGGCGAGGCCGAGGACGCGCGCCCGCCGCTCGTCCGCGCGGAGCGCCCCGAGCGCCTGCCGCTCTCCTACGGCCAGCAGCGGCTGTGGTTCCTGCACCGGATGGAGGGACCGAACCCGGTCTACAACCTGGCCTCCGCGCTGCGCCTGACCGGCCCGCTCGACCACGACGCCCTGCGCGCGGCCTACGCCGACGTCGTACGGCGCCACGAGAGCCTGCGGACGGTCATCGCCGAGGACGAGCAGGGCGCCCACCAGGTCGTCCTGTCCGACGTGCGCCCCGAGCCGGTCCACGTGCGCTGCACCGAGGAGGAGCTGCCCGGGCTGCTCGCCGAGCACGCCCGGCACCCCTTCGACCTGTCCGCCGAGATCCCGCTGCGGCTGTTCCTGTACGAACTCGGCGAGGACCGGCACGAACTCCTCGTCCTGCTGCACCACGTGGCCGGTGACGGCTGGTCCACCCCGCTGCTCACCCGCGATCTGACCCGCGCCTACGCGGCCCGGGCCGTCGGCGAGGCCCCGCAGTGGGAGGAACTGCCCGTCCAGTACGCCGACTTCGCGCTGTGGCAGCACGAACTGATGGGCTCCGAGGACGACCCGGACAGCCGTGCCGCACGGCAGCTCGCCTTCTGGCGGGAGACCCTCGACGGCCTGCCCGAGGAACTCGCCCTGCCCACCGACCGGCCCCGTCCCGCCGTCGCCTCCTACCGGGGCGACAACGTGGCGATCACGGTCCCGGCCGCGCTGCACCGCGCCGTCGCCGAGTGCGCCCGGGCCGCCGACGCCACCGTGTTCATGGTGGTGCAGGCCGCTCTCGCGGTGACCCTGTCCCGGCTCGGCGCCGGTGACGACATCCCGCTCGGCTCCCCGGTGGCCGGCCGCCTCGACGAGGCGCTCGACGACCTCGTCGGCGACTTCATCAACACGCTGGTGCTGCGCACCGACGTCGGCGGCGACCCGACCTTCTCCGAACTCCTCACCCGGGTGCGGGAGTCCGACCTCGCCGCCTGGTCCCACCAGGACCTGCCCTTCGAGCGGCTCGTCGAGGTGCTCAACCCCGTCCGCTCCCTGGCCCGTTCCCCGCTGTTCCAGACCCTGCTCGCCTTCAACAACACCGGCGACCGGGCCGGTTCGGGCACGGCCGAGGCCCGGCTCGGCGACCTCACGGTGACCGCCCGGGGCGGGGTCGGCGGCGGCGTCGCCAAGTTCGACCTCGCGTTCAACCTGCGTGAACGGCACACCGCGGACGGTGCCGCGGACGGCATGACCGGCATCCTCGAGTACGCCGGAGACCTCTTCGACCACGCCACCGCCGAACGCCTGGCGGACCGCTTCGTCACGGTCCTGGCCCGCCTGGTCGCGGACCCCGGGCAGCGCGTCGGCGCCGTGGACGTGCTGCTCGACGGGGAGCGCGCGGCCGCCCTCACCGGCCCGGCGGACACCGCCCGCGACGCCCGGGACCGCTGGTTCCTGGACCGGTTCGAGCAGCACGCCGCCGAGCGCCCCGACGCGCCCGCCGTGTCCGACGGGGAGTCCGCGCTCACCTACGCCGAGCTGAACGCCCGCGCCAACGCCCTGGCCCGGCTGCTGACCGAGCGCGGCGCCGCCCCGGAGCGCTTCGTGGCCGTCGCCCTGCCCCGCACCACCGAGCTGCTCGTGACACTGCTCGCCGTCCAGAAGGCCGGCGCCGCCTACCTGCCGATCGACACCGCCTTCCCCGCGGACCGCGTCCGCCGGATGATCACGGATGCCGGCCCGGCCGTCCTCGTCACCACCGGGGAACTGCTGCCCGGCCTGCCCGCCGTCGCCGTGCCCACCGTCCTCGCCGAGGAGGCGGACCTTCCCCGGTACGAGGACACCGACCTCGACGTCCGCGTCCCGGCCACCGGCGCCGCGTACGTCCTGCACACCTCCGGCTCCACCGGCGTCCCCAAGGGTGTGGTGGTGCCCCGCGGCGCCCTCGACAACTTCCTCCGGGCGATGGCCGACCGGTGCGCCGCGAGCGCGGAGGACCGCCTCCTCGCGGTCACCACCATCGGCTTCGACATCGCGGCCCTGGAGCTGTACCTGCCGCTGGCCTGCGGCGGCAGTGTCGTCCTCGCCGGCCCCGACACCGTCCGCGACCCGGAGGCGCTGCGCGCCGCCGTCACCCGCCACGGCATCACCCTCATGCAGGCCACCCCGACCCTGTGGCGGGCCGCCACCGGACGGGACGCCTCCTTCCTCGCCGGCGTCCGCGTCCTGGTGGGCGGCGAGGCGCTGCCCGCCGACCTGGCCGCGACCCTGACCGGCGCCGCACGGTCCGTCCTGAACGTGTACGGCCCCACCGAGACCACCGTGTGGTCCACCGCCGCCCCCATCACCGACCCGGCCCTCGTCCACCTCGGCGAGCCGCTCGACAACACCGGTGTGTACGTCCTGGACGACCTGCTGCGCCCGGTCGCGCCCGGGGTGCCCGGTGAGCTGTACCTGTCCGGCGCCGGACTCGCCCGCGGCTACCTCGGCCAGCCGGGCCGTACCGCCGAGCGGTTCGTGCCCGACCCGTTCGGCGCCGCCGGCACCCTGATGTACCGCACCGGCGACGTCGTACGCCGCACCGCGCAGGGCCTCCTCACCTACGTCGGCCGCGGCGACCAGCAGGTCAAGCTGCGCGGCTTCCGCATCGAGACCGGCGAGGTCGAGGCGGTGCTCGCCGCCCACCCGGACGTCACGGCCGCGGCCGTCGGCGTACGCCCCGACGCGGCCGGCGAACCCCGCCTGGTCGCCTGGGTGGTGTCCGACCTGGACCAGCCGGCGCTGCGCGCCCACGTGGCCGCCGCCGTCCCGGAGTACATGGTCCCCGGCGCGTTCGTGCCGCTGCCCGAGCTGCCGCTGACCGCCAACGGCAAGCTGAACCGGGCCGCGCTGCCCGACCCGGCCGAGACCCAGGACAGCGCGGGACGGCCGCCGCGCTCCCCGCAGGAGGAGATCCTGTGCGGCCTGTTCGCGGAGATCCTCAGCCGGCCCCGGGTCTCCATCGACGACGACTTCTTCGCCGTCGGCGGTCACTCCCTGGCCGCGATGCGCCTGGTCGGCCGCATCCGCTCGGTCCTCGACGTGGACCTGCCGATCAGCGTCCTGTTCGAGGCGCCCACGGTCGCCGCCCTCGCCGCCCGCGTCACCGGGGCGAGCGCGAGCCGCGCGTCGCTGGTGGCCGGTCCGCGCCCCGAGCGCCTGCCCGCCTCGCCGGCCCAGCAGCGCCTGTGGTTCCTGGGCCGCTTCGAGGAGCCGGGCAGCCCCACCTACAACGTGCCCGTGGTGCTGCGTCTGACCGGCACCCTCGACCGGGACGCGCTGGCCGCGGCCCTCACCGACGTCGTCACCCGCCACGAGACCCTGCGCACGGTCTTCGCCGAGGACGCCGAGGGCCCCCACCAGATCATCCTCGACCCGCGGCCGGTCCCGACGACCGTGCGGACCGCCACCGAGGAGGAGCTGCCCGCCCTGCTCACCGAGGCCGCCCGGACCGGCTTCGACCTCGCCTCGGACCTCCCGCTGCGCGCCCACCTGTTCGTCCTGGGACGCGGGACGGCGGACCCGTCCGCCCCCGAGGAGCACGCCCTGCTGCTCGTCATGCACCACATCGCGGGCGACGGCGGCTGGTCGGTCCCGCTGCTCGTCAAGGACCTCGCCACCGCGTACGCGGCCCGGCACGACGGCACCGCACCGGCCTGGCGGCCGCTGGCCGTCCAGTACGCCGACTACACCCTGTGGCAGCGCGAGGTGCTCGGCTCCGCGGACGACCCGGACAGCGAGCTGGGCCGCCAACTCGCCCACTGGCGCGAGGAACTCGCCGGCCTGCCGGAGGAACTCACCCTGCCCACCGACCGCCCGCGCCCCCGCCAGGGCACCGGTCAGGGCGCCGACCTGCGCTTCCACATCCCCGCGGAGCTGCACGCGGAGCTGGAGTCGCTGGCCCAGAAGCACCGGGCCAGCCTCTTCATGGTGGTCCAGGCCGCGCTCGCGGTCACCCTGTCCCGGCTCGGCGCGGGCGAGGACATCCCGCTCGGCACCCCCAGCGCGGGCCGCGTCAACGAGGCGCTCGACGGTCTCATCGGCTTCTTCGTCAACACCCTCGTGCTGCGCACGGACCTGTCCGGCGACCCCTCGTTCACCGAGGTGCTCGACCGGGTCCGCACCACCTCCCTGAACGCCTACGCGCACCAGGACGTGCCGTTCGAGCGGCTCGTGGAGGCCCTCAACCCGGACCGCTCGCTGGGCCGGCACCCGCTCTTCCAGACGATGGTCACCTGGAACAACGCCGCCCAGGACACCACGGGGCGGCTCGCCGAGGATCTGCCGGGCCTGCGCATGCGCGTCGGCGAGGTCGGCACCGGCGTGGCCACCTTCGACCTGCTGTTCGCCTTCTCCGACCGGCGCACCGAGCGCGGCGCGCCGGACGGCCTGACGGTGCGCCTGGAGTACGCGACCGACCTGTACGACCCGGCCACGGCCGAGCTGTTCGCCTCGGCCCTGCTCGCGGTCCTCTCCGCGGTCGCCGCCGACGCCGGACGTCCCGTGCACCGCGTCGACGTGCTGCCGGAGGCCGCCCGCGCCGAGTTGGGCGCCGCGTCGCAGGGCGCCCGGCCCCGCCCCCACCGGCCGCTCGCCCGGCTCCTCGCCGAGCAGGCCGCCCGGACCCCCGACACGGTCGCCGTCACCGACGACCGCGGCAGCCTCACGTACCGCGAACTGCACGAGCGGGCCCGCGCCCTGGCCGTGGAGCTGCGCGGCCTCGGCCTCGGCCCCGAGGACCGGGTCGCGGTCGCCCTGCCGCGCGGCACCGACCTGGCCGTCGCCCTCGTCGCCACGCTCACCGCGGGTCCCGCGTACGTGCCGGTCGACCCGGAACTCCCGGCCGAGCGCATCGCGTTGCTGCTCGCCGACACCCGGCCCGGCGCGGTGATCACCACCGCCGGGACCGGTGCGGGCCTGCCCGCGTCCGACGCCGTCCGGATCCTCGTGGAGGACCCGCGACCGGCCGCTGAACCCGGCACGGCCTTCCCGGCCGCGCTGCCCGAGCACCCCGCCTACGTGATCTACACCTCCGGCTCCACCGGGCGCCCCAAGGGCATCGTCATGCCGCACCGCGCCCTGGCCGGGCTGCTCGACTGGCACGAGCGGGCGGTGCCCGGCGCACCCGGCACGGTGGTCGCCCAGTTCACCGCCGTCGGCTTCGACGTGTCCGTGCAGGAGATCCTCTCCGCGCTGCTGTCCGGCAAGACCCTCGCGGTCTGCCCCGAGGACACCCGCCGCGACCCACGCGAACTGGCCCGCTGGCTGGCCGAGCAGCGGGTGGCCGAGCTGTACGCCCCGAACCTGGTCGTCGACGGCGTCCTGGAGGCCGCCCGCGAGTGCGGCGCCGACCTGTCCGGGCTGCGCCACGTCGTCCAGGCGGGCGAGGCGCTGACCCTGCGGGAGCCGGTCCGCGACCACCACGCGCGGCACGCGACCGTGCTGCACAACCACTACGGACCCGCCGAGACCCATGTGGTGACCGCGTGGACGCTGCCCGCCGACGTGGCCGACTGGCCGGACACCCCGCCGATCGGCCGCCCCGTGGACGGCGTCGGCGTCCGCGTCCTGGACGCGGGTCTGCTGCCCGTGCCGCCCGGCGTGGTCGGTGAACTGCACCTGACCGGGCAGGCGCTGGCACGCGGCTACCTGGGCCGTCCCGACCTGACCGCCGAACGGTTCGTCGCCGACCCGTACGGCCCCGCGGGCTCCCGCATGTACCGCACCGGCGACCTGGTACGCACGACCGCCGACGGCGACCTCGTCTACGTCGGCCGCGCCGACCACCAGGTCAAGATCCGCGGCTTCCGCGTCGAACCCGGCGAGATCGAGGCCGCGCTGACCGCCCACGCGGAGGTGACCCGGTGCGCGGTCGTGGTCCGCGAGGACACCCCGGGCGACAAGCGCCTGGTCGCCTACGTGGTGGCCGGCCGGGACGGCGCGGCCCCGTCCGCCGCCGCGCTGCGCGCCCACCTCGCGAGCCGGCTGCCGGCCCACATGGTGCCCGCCGCGTACGTCCTGCTGGACGAGCTGCCGCTGACCCGCACCGGCAAGCTGGACCGGGCGGCGCTGCCGGCCCCGGCCCACGAGACGGACACCACGACGCGGGCCCCGCGCACGGCACGCGAGGAAGCCCTGTGCGGGCTGTTCGCCGAGGTCCTCGGACGTCCGGCGGTCGGCGTCGACCAGGACTTCTTCGACCTGGGCGGCCACTCCCTGCTCGCCACCCGGCTGGTGGCCAGGATCCGCACCGTCCTCGGCGTCGAACTCGCCGTCCGCGGCCTGTTCGAGGAGCCCACCCCGGCCGGGCTCGCCGCCGTCCTGGACCAGGCCGAGGGCGCCCGCAGCGCCGTCACGCGCCGCGAGCGGCCCGCGCGGATCCCGCTCTCGCCCGCCCAGCGCCGCCTGTGGTTCCTGCACCGCCTGGAGGGACCGAGCGCGACCTGGAACATGCCCACGGCCCTCAGGCTCACCGGCGCCCTCGACGAGGACGCCCTCGCCGCGGCCCTCGCCGACGTCGTCACCCGGCACGAGTCGCTGCGCACCGTCTTCGCCGACTCCGCGCATGACGCGGACGGCGCGGACGGCGCGGAGGGGGCAGAGGGGACAGAGGGGACAGAGGCGGCAGAGGGGGCAGACGGCGGCCACCAGCTGATCCGTACGCCCGAGGAGACCCTCGCCGCCCTCGGCGCCCTGCGCGCCGCCGACGTGGCACCGGCGGATCTCGCGGACCGGCTCGCCGAGGCGGCGTCCCGCCCGTTCGACCTGGCCGCCGAGCCGCCGCTGCGGGTCACCCTGCTGCGCACCGGCCCGCAGGAGCACGTGCTGCTGCTGGTGCTCCACCACATCGCCACCGACGGCTGGTCGGCGCCCGTGCTCGCCCGGGACCTCACCGAGGCGTACGCGGCCCGGCGGGCCGGCGAGGCGCCCGGCTGGGCCGAACTGCCGGTCCAGTACGCCGACTACACGCTGTGGCAGCGGGAGGTGCTGGGCTCCGAGAGCGACCCGGACAGCATCGCCGCCCGCCAACTCGGCTACTGGAAGCAGGCGTTGGCCGAGCTGCCCGAGGAACTGGCGCTGCCCGCCGACCGTCCCCGGCCGCCGGTCGCCTCGCACCGCGGCGACACCGTGCCCTTCCACGTCCCCGCCGACCTGCACGCGGGTCTCGCCGCGCTCGCGGGCGAGAGCCGGGCCAGCCTCTTCATGGTGGTCCAGGCGGCCTGGGCCACCCTGCTGTCCAGGCTGGGAGCGGGCGAGGACATCCCGATCGGCACGCCGATCGCGGGACGCACGGACGAGGCCCTGGACGACCTGGTCGGCTTCTTCGTCAACACGCTCGTGCTGCGCGCCGACCTGTCCGGCAACCCCGCGTTCACCGACCTGGTGGACCGGGTGCGCGAGACCTCGCTCGCGGCCTTCGCCCACCAGGACGTGCCGTTCGAGCGGCTCGTGGAGGTGCTCAACCCGGCCCGGTCGCTGGCCCGTCACCCGCTGTTCCAGACGATGCTGATGTGGAACAACAACGACGACCGCGTCGCGGCCGGCGTCGCGGACCGGTTCCCCGGCCTGACCGCCGAGACACTGCCGCTCGGCACCCGGGTCGCCAAGTACGACCTCACCCTGGCTCTCAAGGACGCCTACGGCGCCGACGGTGACCCGGCCGGCCTCCACGGCCACCTGGAGTTCGCCACGGACCTGTTCGACCGGGCCACCGCCGAGAGCCTCGTGGAGCGGTTCGTACGGGTCCTGCGGACGGTGGTGGAGGCGCCGGGAACACCGGTGTCGGACGTGGACGTGATGGCCCCGGGAGAACGGGAGAGGGTGCTCGATGAGTGGAACGACAGCGACCGCGAGGTCCCGGACGCCTCGCTCGCGGAGCTCTTCGCCGACCGTGTGGCGGTGTCGCCTCAGGCGCCTGCTCTGGTCCTCGGTGAGCTGGCCGTCTCCTACGGGGAGCTGAACGCCCGGGCCAACCGGCTCGCGCACTGGCTGATCGAGCAGGGCGCGGGCCCGGAGCGACTGGTGGCCGTCGCCCTGCCCAGGTCGGTCGAGCTGGTCGTCGCCCTGCTCGCCGTGCTGAAGTCGGGTGCCGGATACGTCCCGGTGGACCCGGAGTTCCCGCAGGAACGGATCACCTACATCCTCCAGGACGCGGACCCGGTGCTGACGCTGACCGAGGACGTCCTCGCCGACGCCGACGTGTCGGCGTACCCCTCCACCGACCCGGTGATCTCGGGGCGTTCGGGCGAACACACCGCCTACGTGATCTACACCTCGGGATCGACCGGCCGCCCCAAGGGCGTCACCGTCCCGCAGGCAGCACTGGTGAACTTCCTGACGGCCATGCAGGACCGCTTCACCCTCACCCAGAACGACCGCCTCGCCGCCGTCACCACCGTCGGATTCGACATCGCCGGCCTGGAACTCTTCCTGCCACTGCTGCACGGCGCCCAAGTCGTCCTGGCCCCGCGCGACATCGTCCGCGACCGCGCCGCGCTGGCGGCCCTGATCGAGGAGTCGGGCGCGACGATCGTCCAGGCCACTCCGAGCCTGTGGCACGCCCTGGTCGAGGCCGGCACGGTACCGGCGGGAGTGCGTGTCCTCGTCGGCGGTGAGGCGCTGCCCGCGTCGCTGGCCCGCACGCTCGCCGAAGGCGGCCGGTCGGTGACGAACCTCTACGGCCCGACCGAGACCACCATCTGGTCCACCGCCGCGCAGGTCGATGCCTCCGGAGAGGTGTCCATCGGCGCTCCGATCGCCAACACCCGCGTGTACGTGCTCGACGCGGGTCTGCGTCCGGTCCCGCTGGGTGTGGCGGGTGAGCTGTACATCGCGGGCGCGGGTCTGGCCCGTGGCTACCACCGCAGGCCCGGACTGTCGGCGGAACGCTTCGTCGCCGACCCGTACGGCCCCGCCGGGACACGGATGTACCGCACCGGCGACCTGGTCCGCCGCACCGCCGACGGACGCCTCGACTATCTCGGCCGCACCGACTTCCAGGTCAAGGTCCGCGGCTTCCGCATCGAACTCGGCGAGATCGAGGCCGCCGTCCTCGGTCACCCGGACGTGGTCCGCGCCGCCGCCGTGGTCCGCGAGGACGCCCCCGGGGACAAGCGCGTCGTCGCCTACGTCGTCCCGGCCCCGTCCGGCGCCCCCGACGGGGACGTGCTCCGCAAGCACGTGGCGGCGAGCCTGCCCGACTACATGGTCCCCGCCGCCTTCGTCACCCTCGACGAGCTGCCGCTGACCCCCAACGGCAAGCTGGACCGCGCCGCCCTGCCCGCCCCCGCGCTGGGCGCGCTCGGCGAGGGACGCGCGCCGCGCACCCCGCAGGAGGAGACGCTGTGCGGGCTGTTCGCCGAGGTCCTCGGCGTCACCACGGTGAGCATCGACGACGACTTCTTCGCCCTCGGCGGCCACTCGCTGCTCGCGAACCGGCTGGCCGCCCGGGTCCGATCCGCCCTGGGCAAGGAAATGAGCATCCGCGCCTTCTTCGAGAAGCCCACTGTCGCCGCCCTGGCCGAAAGCCTCGAAAGCGCGCAGACCACCACCACCCGTCCCGCGCTGCGCCGCCGTACCGGGAACAAGGAGAACTCGTGACCACGCTGTCCTTCTCGCAGCGCCGCCTGTGGTTCCTCAACCAGTTGGACGGCCCGAGCGCGATCTACAACATCCCCACCGCCCTGCGGCTGACCGGCACCCTCGACCGGGACGCCCTCGCCGCCGCCCTCACCGACGTCGTCACCCGCCACGAGACGCTGCGCACGGTCCTCGCCGACGGGCCCGACGGGCCCCGCCAGGTGGTCCTCGCCGCCGACTCCGACGCCGCCGTACCCGCCCTCACGGTGGTGCCCACCGACGAGGCGGGCCTGGACCCGGCCCTGGAGGACGCGGCCCGGCACGAGTTCGACCTGCTCGGCGAGACCCCGATCCGCTGCACCCTGTTCGAACTCGCGCCGGACGAGCACGTCCTGCTGGTGCTGCTGCACCACGTGGCGGGGGACGGCTGGTCGATCCCCGTCCTCGTCCGCGACCTGCTCGGCGCGTACGCGGCGCGGCAGGCCGGCCGGGCGCCCGGCTGGGACGAACTGCCCGTGCAGTACTCGGACTTCACCGTCTGGCAGCAGGAGCTGCTCGGCTCCGAGGACGACCCCGGCAGTGTGATCAGCCGGCAGCTCGCCTACTGGCGTGACACCCTCGCGGACCTGCCGGACGAGCTCGGCCTGCCGACCGACCGGCCCCGCCCGGCGACGGCCACCCACCGGGGCGACACCCTGCCCCTCGCGGTGCCGGCCGACGTGCACGCGCGCCTGCTGGACCTGGCCCGCGAGACCCGCTCCAGCCTGTTCATGGTCGTCCAGGCCGCCCTGGCCACCCTGCTGTCCAAGCTGAGCGGCAGCACCGACGTGCCCATCGGCACCCCGATCGCGGGCCGCACCGACGAGGCCCTGGACGACCTGGTCGGCTTCTTCGTCAATACCCTGGTGCTGCGCGCGGACCTGTCCGGCACGCCCACGTTCCGGGAGCTGCTCGACCGGGTCCGGGACGCCGACCTGCACGCCTACGAGCACCAGGACGTGCCCTTCGAGCGGCTCGTGGAAGTGCTCAACCCGCCCCGGGCGATGGCCCGCCACCCGCTGTTCCAGACCCTGCTGACCTGGAACGACAACGACCAGCGGCAGGCCCGCACGGCCGCCGCCGAACTGCCCGGCCTCACCGTCGGCGGGCACACGGCCGAGACCCGCACCGCCCGCTTCGACCTGTCCTTCACGGTCGAGGAGCGCCAGACGTCCTCCGGTGCGCCGGAGGGGCTGAGCGGCGCCCTGAACTACAGCACGGACCTGTTCGACCGGGCCACCGCCGAGCGCATCGCCGAGCGGTTCACCCGCGTCCTGGCGGCGGTGGCCGCCGCCCCGGACGCGCCGGTGGCCCGCGTGGACCTGCTCAGCGCCGCCGAGCGGCACGAGGTCCTGGAGCGCGCCAACGCGACGTCCCGGGACGTCGAACCGTCCTCCGTCGCCGAGCTGTTCGCGGCGCGCGCGGCGGCCATGCCCGAGGCACCGGCCCTGACCTTCGGTGAGCTGGCCGTCTCCTACGGCGAGTTGAACACCCGGGCCAACCGGCTCGCGCACTGGCTGATCGAGCGGGGCGCGGGCCCGGAGCGACTGGTGGCCGTCGCCCTGCCCAGGTCGGTCGAGCTGGTCGTCGCCCTGCTCGCCGTGCTGAAGTCGGGCGCCGGATACGTCCCCGTGGACCCGGAGTTCCCGCAGGAGCGCATCGCGTACATCCTCCAGGACGCGGACCCGGTGCTGACGCTGACCGAGGACGTCCTCGGTCAAGCGGACCTGTCCGCGTACGCCTCGGAAGACCCGGTGATCTCGGGGCGTTCGGGCGAGCACACCGCCTACGTGATCTACACGTCCGGATCGACGGGCCGCCCGAAGGGCGTCACCGTCCCGCAGGCAGCACTGGTGAACTTCCTGACGGCCATGCAGGACCGCTTCACCCTCACCCAGAACGACCGCCTCGCCGCCGTCACCACCGTCGGATTCGACATCGCCGGCCTGGAACTGTTCCTGCCACTGCTGCACGGCGCCCAAGTCGTCCTGGCCCCGCGAGACATCGTCCGCGATCCGGTCGCCCTGGCGAACCTGGTGCGCGAGACGCGCACCACGATCATGCAGGCCACCCCCAGCCTGTGGCACGCCCTGGTCGAGGCCGGAGGAGTGCCGGAGTCGCTGCGGGTGCTGGTCGGCGGTGAGGCGCTGCCCGCATCGCTGGCCCGCGCGCTCGCCGAGGGCGGCAGGTCGGTGACGAACCTCTACGGCCCGACCGAGACCACCATCTGGTCGACGGCGGCCGGTGTGCCCGCCTCGGGAGACGTCTCCATCGGCGCTCCGATCGCCAACACCCGTGTGTACGTGCTCGACTCGGGCCTGCGTCCGGTCCCGGACGGAGTCGCGGGTGAGCTGTACATCGCGGGCGCGGGTCTGGCCCGTGGCTACCACCGCAGGCCCGGACTGTCGGCGGAACGGTTCGTCGCCGACCCGTACGGCCCCGCCGGGACACGGATGTACCGCACCGGCGACTTGGTGCGCCGCACCGCCGGGGGCGAACTGGAGTACATCGGCCGCACCGACTTCCAGGTCAAGGTGCGCGGCTTCCGCATCGAGCTGGGCGAGATCGAGAGCGTGATCGCCGACCATCCGGACGTCGCCCGCGCCGCCGTGCTCGTCCGCGAGGACGCTCCCGGAGACAAGCGCGTCGTCGCCTACGTCGTCACCGCCCGGGACGGGGCCCCGGACGGTGACGTGCTGCGCAAGCACGTGGCGGCGAGCCTGCCCGACTACATGGTCCCCGCCGCCTTCGTCACCCTCGGCGAACTGCCGCTGACGCCCAACGGCAAGCTCGACCGCGCCGCCCTGCCCGCCCCCGCCTACGGCCTGGAGAGCACCGGCCGGGCCCCGCGCACCCCGCAGGAGGAGATCCTGTGCGGGCTGTTCGCCGAGGTCCTCGGCGTCCCGCGGGTGTCGGTGGACGAGGACTTCTTCTCGCGCGGCGGCCACTCGCTGCTGGCGCTGCGGCTCATGACCCGCGTCCGCGCCACCCTCGGTGTGGACCTCCCGGTGCGGCAGCTGTTCGAGACGCCGACCGTGGCGGGCCTCGCCGAGCTGCTCGGCTCCGGTGACGCGGCCCGGCCCGCGCTCCGGGCCCGTCCGCGGCCCGAGCGGGTGCCGGTCTCCTTCGCCCAGCGCCGGCTGTGGTTCCTGGGCCGCCTGGAGGGACCGACCGCCGCCCACAACATCCCCACCACACTGCGCCTTTCCGGCTCGCTCGACCGGGATGCCCTCACCGCCGCGCTGGCCGACGTCGTCACCCGCCACGAGACCCTGCGGACCGTCTTCGCCGAGGACGAGCAGGGCCCCCATCAGATCGTCCTCACTCCGGAGCGGGCCCGGCCCGAACCCAGCGTCACCCGGACCGACGAAGCGGGCCTGGCCGAGGAGCTGCGCCGGGCCGCCCGCCAGGGCTTCGACCTGGCCATCGAACCGCCGCTGCGCGCCCACCTGTTCGAGCTGGGCCCCGACGAGCACGTGCTGATGCTGCTCGTCCACCACATCGCGAGCGACGGCGGCTGGTCCACGCCGGTCCTGGTCCGTGACCTCACCACCGCCTACGCCGCCCGCTGCGCCGGCAACGCACCCGCCTGGTCACCGCTGCCGGTGCAGTACGCCGACTACACCCTGTGGCAGCACGAGGTGCTCGGCTCCGAGGACGACCCCGACAGCCTCATCAGCCGCCAGCTCGCCCACTGGCGCGAGGCACTGCGGGACCTGCCCGAGGAGCTGCCGCTGCCCACGGACCGGCCGCGCCCCGCCGAGAGCGGCTACCGGGGCGGAACCGTGCCGGTCGCCATCCCGGCGGCCCTGCACCAGCGTCTGGAGCACCTCGCCCGCGAGCACCGGGCCAGCCTGTTCATGGTCGTCCAGGCCGGCCTCGCCGCCCTGCTGGCCAAGCTGAGCGGCAGCACCGACGTGCCCATCGGCACCCCGATCGCGGGCCGCACCGACGAGGCCCTGGACGACCTGGTCGGCTTCTTCGTCAACACCCTCGTGCTGCGCACCGACGTCTCCGGCGACCCGGCCTTCGCCGAGCTGGTGGCCCGGGCCCGGCAGACCGACCTGGCGGCCTACGCCCACCAGGACGTGCCCTTCGAGCGGCTCGTGGAGGTGCTCAACCCGGCGCGGGCCAGGGGCCGCCACCCGCTGTTCCAGACCATGCTCGCCTTCAACAACGTCGACCAGAAGGCCGCGCTCGGCGAGGGCCGGCTGCCGGGACTGACCGTCTCCGGCGACCGGGTCGGCACCGGCGTCGCCCAGTTCGACCTGCTGTTCGCCGTCGCCGACGGCCGCGCCGACGACGGCTCCCCCGCCGGGATCACCGGGCACCTCGAGTACAACGAGGACCTGTTCGACCGTGCCACCGCCGAAACCCTCGTCCGCCGGCTGACCCTGCTGCTCGACGCCCTCGCCGAGAACCCGGAGCTGCCGCTGAGCCGCATCGGGATCCTGGAGGAGGACGAGCGCCGCCGCATCCTGGGGACGTGGATCGACACCGCGCGCGACGTGCCCCGGGCCACCCTGCCCGCCCTCTTCGAGGCACAGGCCGCCCGCACCCCCGACGCCCCGGCCGTGCGCCACGCGGACCGCACCCTCTCGTACGCCGAACTGGACGCCCGCGCCAACCGGCTGGCGCGGCTGCTGATCGCGCGCGGCGCCGGGCCGGAGCGCTTCGTGGGCATCGCCCTGCCGCGCAGCGAACTCACCCTCGTGGCGGTGCTCGGCGTCCTCAAGTCCGGTGCCGCGTACGTGCCCGTCGACCCCGGCTACCCGGCCGACCGCATCGCCCACCTCCTGCGGGACGCGAACCCTGGCCTGCTGCTCACCACCCGGGAGGCGCTCGGCCGGCTGCCCGGCGAGGGCCCCGAGCGCATCGTCCTCGACGAGGCGGGCACCGAGGCCGCGCTCGCGGCTCTGCCCGCGCACGCTCCGGACGACGCGGAGCGGCACGCTCCCCTGCGGCCCGGGCACGCCGCGTACGCGATCTACACCTCCGGCTCCACGGGGCTGCCCAAGGGCGTGGTGGTGCCGCACGAGAACGTCGCCGACCTGGCGGCCTGGGCGGTCGGCGAGTTCGGCGCCGACGGCATGGCCCACGTGGTGGCGTCCACCTCGCTCAACTTCGACGTCTCCGTCTTCGAGATGTTCGGCCCGCTGCTGTGCGGCGGCACCGTCGAGGTGATGCGGGACGTCCTGGAACTGGGTGACCCGGCCCACGCCGGCCGCTCGGTGTCGCTCATCAGCGGCGTCCCCTCGGCCGTCGCCCAACTCGTCGGCGACGGCGGACCGTCGGTGACCGCGCGCGAGGTGGTCCTCGCCGGGGAGGCCGTGTCCGCCCGCGACGCCAACGCCGTCGTGCGGGCGGTCGGCGCCGAACGGTTCGCCAACATCTACGGCCCCACCGAGGCCACCGTGTACGCGGCGGCCTGGTACACGCGAGGCGAGATCACCGGCGTCCCCCCGATCGGCGCGCCCCTGCGCAACACCCGGCTCTACGTCCTCGACGCTGCCCTGCAGCCGGTCCCGGTCGGGGTGGCGGGCGAGCTGTACATCGCGGGGCCGGGCCTGGCCCGCGGCTACCACCGCCGGCCGGGCCTGTCGGCCGAGCGGTTCGTGGCCGACCCGCACGGCCCGGCGGGCACCCGCATGTACCGCACCGGCGACCTGGTCCGCTGGAGCGCCGACGGCAACCTCGACTACCTCGGCCGCACCGACTTCCAGGTCAAGGTGCGCGGCTTCCGCATCGAACTCGGCGAGATCGAGGCCGTCGTCCTCGGCCACCCGGACGTCGCCCGCGCCGCCGTCCTGGTCCGCGAGGACCGGCCGGGCGACAAGCGGCTGGTGGCCTACCTGGTCCCGGCCGCCGGCCGCACCGTGGACCGGGCGCGGCTGCGCGCCCACGTGGCCGCGGCCCTGCCCGACCACATGGTGCCGTCCGCGTTCGTCGTCCTGGACGCCCTGCCGCTCAACCCCAACGGCAAACTGGACCGGGCCGCGCTGCCCGCACCCGAGTACGGTCCGGCCCGGGCGGGCCGGGCGCCGCGCACCCCGCAGGAGGAGATCCTGTGCGGCCTGTTCGCCGACGTGCTCGGCGTGCCGCGGGTGTTCCTCGACGACGACTTCTTCGCCCTCGGCGGCCACTCGCTGCTGGCCACCCGCCTGGCGGGCCGCATCCGCGCCATGCTCGGCGAGGAGCTGACCATCCGCCAGTTCTTCGAGACGCCGACCGTGGCCGGACTCGCCGCCGCCCTCGGCTCCGGCGGCCCCGCCCGCACCCCGCTGGTCGCGGGCGACCGCCCCGAGCGCATCCCGCTGTCCTCGGCCCAGCAGCGCCTGTGGTTCCTCGGCCGGTTCGAGGGCCGCAGCCACACCTACAACGTGCCGACGGCCCTGCGCCTGTCCGGCGCGGTGGACCGGGGCGCGCTGGCCGCCGCCCTCGCCGACCTCGTCACCCGCCACGAGACCCTGCGCACCGTCTTCGCGGAGGACGCCCAGGGGCCGTACCAGACCGTGCTCGACCCGGCGGCGGCCCGCCCGGACCTGACGGTGCTCGACACCACCGCGGACGAGCTGACCGGGGCGCTGGAGGAGCAGGCCCGGTACGCCTTCGACATCGGCGCCGAGCCGCCGTTGCGGGCCGTGCTGTTCACCGTCGGCCCCGACGAGCACGTCCTGCTGCTGCTGGTCCACCACATCGCCACCGACGGCTGGTCGATGCCGCTGCTCGTCCGCGACCTCACGGCCGCCTACGCCGCCCGCTGCCGGGGCGAGGCACCCGCCTGGAGTCCGCTGCCGGCGCAGTACGCCGACTACACCCTGTGGCAGCGGGACCTGCTCGGCTCCGAGGACGACCCCGACAGCCTCGCCTCCCGCCAACTCGACTACTGGCGGCGGACGCTGGCCGGGCTGCCCGAGGAACTGGACCTGCCCGCCGACCGTCCCCGCCCGGCCGTCGCCTCCTACCGCGGCGACCTGCTGGACGTGGAGATCCCGGCCGGGACGCACGCCCTGCTGACCGACCTGGCCCGGGAGAACCACGCCAGCCTCTTCATGGTCGTACAGGCCGCCCTGGCCGCCCTGCTGTCCAGGCTGAGCGGCGCCACCGACATCCCGATCGGCACCCCGATCGCGGGCCGCACCGACGAGGCCCTGGAGGACCTGGTCGGGTTCTTCGCCAACACCCTCGTGCTGCGCACCGAGGTGGTGCCCGACGAGACGTTCACCGACCTGGTGGCCCGGGTCCGGGAGACCGACCTGAGCGCCTACGCCCACCAGGACGTGCCCTTCGAACGGCTCGTGGACGTGCTCAACCCGGCCCGCTCCATGGCCCGCCACCCGCTGTTCCAGACCATGCTGACCTTCGACAACGTCGCCGCCCGCGACGCCTCCGGCAGCGCTGCCGCCGGTCCTGCCGGGCCGCTGCCGGACGTGGCCGCCTCGGGGCAGCACGTCGGCACCGGAGTCGCCCGCTTCGACCTGATGTTCCGGCTCGGCGAACGGCACACCGCGGACGGCACACCCGGCGGGATCGCCGGTGTCCTCGAATACGCCGCCGACCTGTTCGACCGGGAGACCGCCCGGGGCCTCGCGGACCGCCTCGTCGCCCTCCTGACGGCCGCCGCCGCCCGCCCCGACGCGCCGGTGGGCACCCTCGACACGCTGCCCGAGAACGACCTCGGACGCATGCTCGTCGGCTGGAACGACACCGCCCGCGAACTGCCCGCCGACCACCTGCCCGTCCTGTTCCGGGCCCAGGCCGCCCGCACCCCCGACGCCCCCGCCCTCGACTTCGAGGACCTCACGCTCGACTACCGCGAGCTGGACCTGCGCTCCGACCGGCTCGCCCACTCGCTCGCCGCGCGCGGCGTCGGCGCCGAGGACCTGGTGGCCGTGGCCCTGCCCCGGACCGCGACGATGGTCGTCGCCCTGCTCGCCGTCCTGAAGACGGGTGCGGCGTACGTGCCGATCGACCCCGAGTACCCGGCCGACCGCGTCGCCTACATGCTGGCCGACGCCGCCCCCGTCCTGCTGCTCACCGACCGCGAGAGTGCCGGCGCGCTCCCCGAGGACACCGCCCCCGAGGTGCCGCGCCTGGTCCTGGACGACCCGCGCACCCGCCAAGCCCTCGACGCCGTCACCGACGCCGAGCTGGCGCGGGTCCGCCGCATCGCACCGCCGCACCCGGAACACCCGGCGTACGTCATCTACACCTCCGGGTCCACCGGCCGGCCCAAGGGCGTGGTCGTCGGCCACCGGAACCTGCTCAACCTGCTGACCGCGATGCGCGACCACCTCGCGCTGACCGAGCGCGACCGGCTGCTCGCCGTCACCACCATCGGCTTCGACATCTCCAACCTGGAACTGTGGACCCCGCTGGCGCACGGCGCCCGCCTGGTCCTCGCCGCCCGCGAGACCGTCAAGGACCCGGTGGCCCTCGCCCGGCTCGTCGAGGAATCCGGCGCCACCGTCCTGCAGGCCACCCCGACGGCCTGGCAGAGCCTGGTCGCCACCCGCCCCGAAGCCCTGCGGGGCCTCGTCAAGCTCGTCGGCGGCGAGGCACTGCCCGGCCCGCTCGGCCGCGCCCTGCACGATCTGGGCGGCTCCCTCACCAACGTCTACGGCCCGACCGAGACCACCATCTGGTCCACGGCCGCGCGCCTGGACGCCGCCACCTGCGAACGGCCGCCCATCGGACGCCCCCTGGACAACACCCGGGTCTACGTCCTGGACGCCGGACTGCGCCCGGTGGCCCCCGGCGAGGCCGGTGAACTGTACATCGCCGGCACCGGTGTGGCCCGCGGCTACCTGAACCGGCCCGGCCTGTCCGCCGAGCGGTTCACCGCCGACCCCTTCGGCCCGGCCGGCGGCCGGATGTACCGCACCGGCGACCTGGTCCGCTGGAGCGCGGACGGCGACCTGGAGTACATCGGCCGCACCGACCACCAGGTCAAGGTGCGCGGCTTCCGCATCGAACTCGGCGAGATCGAGGCCGCGCTGACCACCCAGGAGGAGCTCGCCCAGGCGGTGGTCGTCGCCCGCGAGGACACCCCCGGCGACAAGCGCCTGGTGGCGTACGCCGTGCCGGACCGGGGCGACGGGACCCGCGACACGGAGGCGGAGGCGAGCCAGGTCCGCGAGTGGGAGGCGGCCTACGACGCCCTCTACGGCGAGCCCGGCTCCGACCGCTTCGGCGAGGACTTCGGCATCTGGCGCTCCACGTACACGGGCGACCCCATCCCCCTGGAGGAGATGCACGAGTGGCGCTCCGGCACGGTCGAGCGCATCCTCGCCGGCCGGCCCCGCCGCGTCCTGGAGATCGGCGCCGGCACCGGCCTGATCCTCGCCCACGTCGCCCCGCACTGCGAGAGCTACTGGGGCACCGACCTGTCCGCGTCCGTCATCGAGCGACTCGCTGCCCAGGTCGCCGAGCGGCCCGAGCTCGCCGACCGGGTCACCCTGACCGTCCAGCCCGCCCACGACATCGACGGCCTGCCCAAGGGCGCCTTCGACACCGTCGTGCTCAACTCGGTGGTCCAGTACTTCCCGAGCGCCGACTACCTCGCCGAGGTCCTCGACCGGGTGCGCGAGCTGCTCGCCCCCGGCGGCACCGTCTTCGTCGGCGACGTCCGCAACCTCCGCACGCTGCGCACGCTGCGCGGGGCCGTCGCGCTGACCGGGCAGGACGCTCCGCCCGAGGGTGCCCAACGAGACGTGCTGCGCGCCGGGGTCGAGCGGGCCGTGGCCCGCGAGAAGGAACTGCTGCTCGCACCCGAGTGGTTCACCGGCCTTCCCGGCGTGAGCGGCGTGGACCTGCGCGTCCGGCGCGGCGTCCACCACAACGAGCTCACCCGGCACCGCTACGACGTGGTGCTGCACACCGCCCCCGCCCCCGACGTCCCCGAGGGGCCGGTCCTCACCTGGGGCGAGCGGCTGCGCGGGCTGGACGACCTGGCCGCCGAACTGACCGCGGGCGCCACGGCCCTGCGCGTCACGGGCATCCCCAACCTGCGGGTGCGCGACGAAGTGAGTGCCGTGCACGCCCTGTTCGGCGAGGAGACCGCGGACGTCACCGCCGTCGACCCCGAGGACCTGTACGCCCTCGCCGAGCGCACCGGCCACCGGGTGGCCGTCACCTGGGCGGCCGCCGACGACGAGGACGGCACACTGGAGGCCCTGTTCGTGCGCGGCGACGGGCCGGTGGACCTGGCGCTCGCCGGGGCCTACCGGCCGGCACCCGGGCCCGACGCCCGGCCCGCCGCCAACGACCCGGCGAGCCGCCGCGACGACACCGGACTCGGCCCGGTCCTGCGCGACCGGCTCAAGGAGACCCTGCCCGCCCACATGGTGCCCGCGGCCGTCGTCGTCCTCGACGCCCTGCCCCTGACCCCGAACGGCAAGGTCGACCGGGCCGCACTGCCGGTCCCCGACTTCGGGACGGGGACCGTGGGGCGGGCCCCGGCCACCCCGCGCGAAGAGCTGATGTGCGCCCTGTTCGCCGAGGTCCTCGGCCTCGCCCGGGTGGGCCTGGACGACAACTTCTTCGAACACGGGGGGCATTCCCTGCTCGCGACACGGCTGGTCGGCCGGGTCGGTGCCGTCCTCGGCACGGAGGTGCCCCTGCGCCGGCTCTTCCAGGCGCCCACCCCGGCCGAACTGCTGCGCGACCTGGACCCGGACGGTGAGCGCGACGGGCACGGCGTGCTGGTGCCGCTGCGCGCCTCCGGCACCGGAACGCCACTGTTCTGCGTGCATCCGGCGGCCGGCCTCAGCTGGTGCTACCTCGGACTGCTCACCCACCTGGACCCCGCGTACCCGCTGTACGGGCTCCAGGCACGCGGCACCGACGGCGCCGAGCCGCTGCCCGCCTCGATCACGGAGATGGCCGCCGACTACGCCGACCAGATCCGCGCGGTCGCCCCCGAGGGCCCCTACCGGCTGCTCGGCTGGTCGGTCGGCGGGACCATCGCCCACGCGATCGCGACCGAACTGGAGCGCCGCGGCGCCCGGGTGGAACTCCTCGCCGTGCTCGACGCCTACCCGGTGGCCGACGCGGCCGGCACCGAGCCGCCGACCGAGGCCGCGATCATCGCGCGCAACCTGCGGGCGATCGGCTTCGACTTCCAGGAGGGCGAACTCACCCCGGAGACCTTCCCCATCGAGCGCTACCGGGCCTTCCTGGCGCGCGAGAACAAGGTGATGGCCCGGTTCGAGGAGCACGAGATCCTCGCCATGAAGGACGTCTACGTGAACAACACCCGGCTCATGTGGTCCCACACCCCGGGCCGCTTCGGCGGGGACATGCTGTTCGTCACCGCCCGCCGCGACCAGGGGGCGCTCGCCCGCGAGCGGGGCCACCGGGCCTGGGCGGCGCACGTCGCCGGAGAGATCGTCAACCACGACGTGGACTCCGACCACGAGGGCCTGATGACCCGGCCCGGGCCGATCGCCCACGTCGGCCGGCTCCTCGCGGACCGCCTCGCGGCCCTGGACGCCGCGCCGGCCGGGATTCGTAGAAACGGCGTAGACCCCGCGCGCAGGCTCAGCGCATGACGGTGGTCGACGAGACGGCGGTTGCGGCGCTCCCCTTGCGCCGCAACCGCGACTTCCTCCTGTTGTGGACCGGGAACTGGCTGCAGTTCTTCGGCTCCCGGATGAGCGGCGTCTGCTACCCGCTGCTGGCGCTGCAGATCTCCGGCGGGTCCGCGCAGGCGGTCGGCCTGGCCTCGGCCGCCGCCGTGCTGCCGCAGGCCGTCGTGCAGTTGCCGGCCGGGGTCCTGGTCGACCGCTGGGACCGGCGCGCGGTGATGCGCTGGTGCGCGCTCGGCCGGATCGTCGTGCTGGGCACGGTGGCCGGTGCCACGGCCCTCGGCGGACTCGGCATGGGCCTGCTGCTCGCGCTGATCGCCGCCGACGTGTCCCTCGCCATCGTCTCCTCGCTCGCCGAGCGGGCCGCCGTACGCACCGTCGTCCCGGCGGAGCAGCTGCCCGCCGCGCTCTCCCAGAACGAGGCCCGCGGCCGGATCGCGGGCCTGCTGGGCGGGCCGGCCGGCACCGTGCTGTTCACCTGGACCCGCTGGAGCCCCTACCTCGCCGCCGCGGTCGGCGCCGTGGTCGCCGCCGTCAACCTCCGGTACATCCGGGCCGACCTGCGGACCGAGGCCCCAACGCGACGCCGGCCCATCCGCGAGGACCTGGCCGACGCCCTGCGCTGGCTGCGGGGACAGCGGGCGCTGCGCGCCATGCTGCCGGTGGTGACCGTGTCCACCGCCCTGCTCCAGGTGGTCATGCTCGGCCTGGTCGTGGTGCTGGTCAAGGAACAGGGGCTGCCGGAGTCCACGGTGGGCCTGGTGCTCGGCATCAGCGGCTGCGGAGGCCTGCTCGGGGCGCTCGCCGGACGCTGGTTCATGGCCCGGCTCCCCCTGTCCGTCCTCCTGGTCGGCGGCCTGGCCCTGTGGGCCGTGCTGATGACCGCCATGGCCTGGAGCACCGGGCCGGTCGTCCTCGGTGTGCTGTTCGCCGTGATGAACCTGATCGGGGCGGTCTTCGGGGTGGCCACCGCGGTGTACCAGGTGACCACGACCCCGCAGGAGTTGCAGGGACGGGTCGCGGCCCTGTCCGGGCTCGTCATCGCCCTCGGCACCACGGTGGGCGCGTTCGCCGCCGGGAAGCTCCTCGACGCCTGGGGCGGCCGGTCCTCCCTGCTGGTGACCGCCGCCGGGATGGCCCTGACCGCGCTGGTGGCCGGGCTGATCCCGGCCGTCCGACGGGCCCGTGTCCCGTCCTCACCGAGCCCCAAGACCACCGAACCGACCGAGCCCACCGAACCCACCAGGAACGCCTGACCCGCCCGACTCCCCGTCCCTCCGACTCCCGCCCGCACCGCGCCCCAAGACCACCGAACCGACCGAGCCTGCGGAACCGACCGAGCCCACCGAACCGACCGAGCCCACCGAACCCACCAAGAACGCCTGACCCGCCCGACTCCCGCCCGCCCGGCCCCCGGCCGCTCCGTGCCCCGAGACCCCCGAACCGGCCGAGAACGCCTGACCCGCCCGACTCCCCCGTCCCTCCGACTCCCGCCCGCACCGCGCCCCAAGGCCACCGAACCGACCGAGCCTGCGGAACCGACCGAGCCCACCGAACCGACCAAGAACGCCTGACCCGCCCGACTCCCGCCCGCCCGGCCCCCGGCCGCTCCGTGCCCCGAGACCCCCGAACCGGCCGAGAACGCCTGACCCGCCCGACTCCCCCGTCCGCCCGACTCCCGCCCGCATCCCACCCGGGACCGCCCGGGGCCCCGGGCCGCCCAGGCCGCCCGGGTCCCAACCCCTCCCCTCGCACCGCCCGTTCGCCGTGCCCCCCCGCAACCAATCGGACCACCCGAAGGACCGTCCATGGATCTGAGCCTGTTCTATTTCGCGCACGACTCCACCGCGCCGGGCCAAGCCGGCCGGTACGAGCTGCTGATCGAGGGAGCGAAACTCGCCGACCGGTCGGGGCTCGCCGCCGTGTGGACGCCGGAGCGGCACTTCGACCCCTTCGGCGGGGCCTACCCGAACCCGGCCGTGCTCGGCGCCGCCGTGGCCATGTGCACCCAGCGCGTGGGCATCCGGGCCGGCAGTGTCGTCGCCCCGCTCCACCACCCGGCGAGGATCGCCGAGGAGTGGTCGGTCGTGGACAACCTCTCCGGCGGCCGCGCCGGGGTCGCCTTCGCCTCCGGCTGGAACACCGTGGACTTCGCCCTGCGCCCGGAGAACCACGCCGACCGGCGCACCCTGGTCCGCGACACCGCCGAGGAGGTCCGCCGGCTGTGGCGCGGCGAGGCCCTCGCCACCACCGACGGTCTCGGGCGGCCCGTCGAGATCCGCAGCTACCCGCCCGCCGTGCAGCCCGAGTTGCCGGTCTGGCTGACGTCGGCCGGCGGTGTGGACACCTTCCGGGCCGCCGCCCGGATGCGCGCCGGCATCCTCACCCACCTGCTGGGCCAGTCCCTCGAGGAGGTGGCCGGCAAGATCGCCGAATACCGGCGGGTGGCCGCAGAGGAGCACGACGGCTGGACCGGCCACGTCGTGCTGATGCTGCACACCCTGCTCGGCGACGACCTCGACCAGGTCCGCGAGCAGGTACGCGAGCCCTTCACGAACTACCTGAAGAGTTCCGCCAACCTCACCGCCAAGTCGTTCACCGGCAAGGACATGGACCTGTCCGAGCTGAACGCGGACGACATGGACTACCTCGCGGCCCGCGCGTTCGACCGCTACTTCGAGACCGGCGGGCTCTTCGGCAGCGTCGAACGGGCCGCCGAACTGCTCCCGCGCGTACGGGCGCTGGGCGTCGACGAGATCGGCTGCCTCGTGGACTTCGGAGTGGAGTCCCGGGCCGTGCTCGACGGCATCGACAAGCTCGGAAAGCTGAACGAGATCATCTCCCGATGAGACAGGAGACGTCATGAGCACCACCCTGAGCGCGGGCCGGACCTGGGCCCCGCACGAGATCACCGGCGCCGGAGCCGAGGGCCAGGACCTCGCCGCACACCTCGCCGAACTCGGCGCCGACCGTCTCACCGAGCTGCTGACGGAGCACAAGGCGCTCGTCTTCCGCGGGTTCGGCGTCACGCCCGACGCGATCGAGCCCGTCCTGGACCGGCTGCTGCCCAACCGCCTGCCCTATGTGCACGGCAACTCCCCCCGCACCCGGGTGCGGGGCAACCTCTACACCTCGACCGAGTACCCGCAGCGCTTCACCATCTCCATGCACAACGAGCTGAACTACGCCCGCAGATGGCCGGCCCGGCTCGCCTTCTACTGCGAGAAGGCGGCCGAGTCCGGCGGCGCCACGCCGGTCGTCGACGGCGAGCTGTGGCTCGACTCCCTCGACGCCGAGGTCCGCGAGGCCTTCGCCGGCGGGATCCGCTACGTGCAGAACCTGCACGACGGCTACGGACTCGGCAAGAGCTGGCAGGACACCTTCGAGACCGACGACCGCGCCGAGGTGGAGCGGTTCCTGACGGCCTCCGAGGCCGAGTGGGAATGGGGCCCGGACGGCATCCGCGTGGTGCAGCACCGCCGGGCCACCACCACGCACCCGGTGACGGGCGCCGAGGTCTGGTTCAACCAGGCCGACCAGTGGCACCCGGCCGGCCTCGGCGACGAGACCTCCAAGGAGCTGTACGAGATCCTCTCGCCCGAGGAGTTCCCGCAGTACGTCACGTTCGCCGACGGCACGCCCATCCCGGACGCGTACATCACGCAGATCCGCGACCGGGGCCTGGAGCTGGCCGTGGACGTGGACTGGCGGTTCGGCGACGTGCTGGTGATCGACAACGTGCTCACCGGGCACGGCCGCCGTCCCTTCGAGGGCACCCGCCGCATCCTGGTCGCCATGTCCGACTGACCCGTGCTGCGCGGCGACCGCGGCCCCGTCCTCCCCGGCCACCGGGGCGGACGGGGCCGCGGCGTCATGCCCGCAGGAAGGCGAGGACCGCGAGGACGCGGCGGTGGCCCTCGGTGTCCACCGGCAGGTCCAGCTTGTTGAAGATGTTGCCGATGTGCTTGTTCACGGCCGCCTCGCTGATGAACAGGTGCTTGGCGAGGCTGGCGTTGGTGCGGCCCTCGGCGATCAGCGCGAGCACCTCGCGCTCGCGGGCGCTCAGCCGCTCCAGCGGGTCCTGGCGCAGCCGCACCAGCTGGGTGATGACCTCCGGGTCCACGACGGTGCCGCCGGCGGCGACCCGCTCGATCGCCGACACGAAGTCCGCGACCGCGCTGACCCGTTCCTTGAGCAGGTAACCCACCCCGGCGCCGCCGCCCGAGTCGAGGAGGCGCAGCGCGTAGGAGCGCTCGACGTACTGGCTGAGGACGAGCACGGGCAGCCCGGGGAACTCCTCGCGCAGCGCCACCGCCGAGCGCAGCCCGTCGTCGCTGAGCGAGGGCGGCATCCGCACGTCGGTGACGATCAGGTCCGGCCGGTCGGCGCGCACGGCCGTCATCAGCGCGTCGGCGTCCCCGACGGCCGCCACCACCTCGTGGCCGACCCGTTGCAACAGGCCGATGAGGCCTTCGCGTAACAGGACGGCGTCCTCGGCCACGATCAGGCGAAGCGACATGGAACCTCCACATGCAGCAGGGTGGGACCACCGACCGGACTCGACACCCGCATCCGGCCGTCGAGCGCCGTGACCCGGTCCGCGAGCCCGGTCACGCCGGTGCCCGCTTCGGGATCGACCCCGCCGTGGCCGTCGTCCACGATGTCGAGGACCAGCAGATCGGAATGGTAGCGCCCGCGTACCTGGGCGCTGGAGGCTCCGCTGTGCTTGGCGATGTTCGTCATGGCCTCGTTGATCAGGTAGTACATCGTCGTCTCGAGCTTCCTGGGCAGCCGCTCGGGCAGTTGCAGGTCCACCGTCACCGGGATCGGGAACCGGCCGGCGTAGTCCTCGATCGCCGCCACCAGCCCGTGGTCGGCGAGGACCGGCGGGTTGAGGCCCCGGATCAGCGCCCGCAACTCCTGGTGCGCGGTGGCCAGCTGGGACTCGGCCTGGGTCAGCAGCTCGTCCTGCGGGGAGCCCTCGGGGACCTCCAGGCGCATCAGCCCGAGCGTCATCCCCAGCGAGACGAGCCGCTGCTGCGCCCCGTCGTGCAGGTCGCGTTCGATGCGCACCCGCTCGGCGTCGAAGGAGTCGAGCAGCCGTGCCTGCGAGGCACGCACCTCGCGCAGCTCCTCCCCGAGTTCCTTGTCGCGCGGCGCGAGGAAGGTGCGCGCCATGGCGGCCCGCGCCCCCGCCCACGAGGTCACCGTGTACGGCGAGGCCAGCAGCACGATCACCCCGAACACCGTCCACGGCCAGGTGTCGCGGCCGGTCGAGGCGATGGTGGTGGCGGGAACGCCGAAGGAGAACGCGAGGACCATCAGGTCCATCCACCACAGCGCCGCCGCCGACAGCAGCGTGAACAGCAACTCCCGCCAGGTCACCTGCTCCTTGAGCCGGGTGGCCGTCCAGGCGCGCAGGCCGGGGCCGTCCGGGGCCCGGTGCGGGTCGGGCAGGTGGTCGAGGTCCACCAGACGCAGGCGGCGCCGCTCGACCCGGGCCACCAGCGTGGCCGCCAGCACCATGCCGACCAGGGGGGCGACGCCGATCAGTACGACCAGCAGGGCGAGTCCCGCGGCCAGGCCGAGGGCGAAGACCAGTACGGCCACGGCGCCGACCACGACGCCGCCGCTCAGATAGGCCAGCGACCGCCAGGGCCAGCTCGAGGTCAGGAAGCTCAGCGGACGCTGGGCCATGGCCTGCCAGGCTGTTGTGGGTTGCATGCGATCAACGTAACCACGGGCAGGGGCATTTGGGGACGCGTCTCTCCCCCGCGGTGACCTCCGGCCGGCAAAGGTAGAGCTGCCTCTACCTCAGGAGTAAAGAGAGGATCAGTGCCCCGCCCCTGCCCCGTGCAGTGAAATCGACGCATGACGACAACGAGGCAAACCCCGGTGCAGGACGCGGTCGAACTCCACGGTGTGCGCAAGGTCCACGGCTCGGGCGGACACCAGGTGACCGCACTGGACGGCGTCTCCATCAGCTTCCAGCGCGGCACCTTCACCGCCATCATGGGCCCCTCGGGCTCGGGGAAGTCGACCCTGCTGCAGTGCGCGGCGGGACTGGAGCAGCCGTCCGACGGCCGGATCGTCCTCGCCGGCGTGGACATCGGCCAGCAGAACGAGAAGGAGCGCACCAAGCTCCGCCGTGACCACATCGGTTTCGTCTTCCAGGCCTTCAACCTGGTGGAGTCCCTCACGGCGGCCCAGAACGTGGAACTGCCGTCCCGGTTCGCCGGCCGCAAGGTCAGCCGCGAGCAGATCGCGAACGCGCTCGCCGCGGTCGGTCTGTCCGAGCGCGCCGGGCACCGCCCCAGTCAGCTCTCCGGCGGCCAGCAGCAGCGCGTCGCCCTCGCCCGGGCCCTGGTCACCCGCCCCGACGTCCTCTTCGCGGACGAGCCCACCGGCGCCCTGGACACCGTCACCTCCCGCGAGGTGCTGAACATGATGCGGATGCTGGTCGACCAGGAGGGCCAGACCACCCTGATGGTCACGCACGATCCGGTCGCGGCGGCCATGGCCGACGTCGTGGTCTTCCTCAAGGACGGCCGCATCACCGACCGCATCCCGCTCGACCGTTACTCCGGCAGCAACAATGCCGCCGCGATCGCCGGCCACATGGCCCGGATGGAGGCGTGATGCTGATCCTCGCGAACGTACGCGAACGCTGGTCCGGCTTCCTCGGAGCCTTCGTCGCCGTCCTGGTCGGCGTCGCCCTGATCACGACCACGCTGGTCATCTACGACTCCGCCCGCCCCAAGGTCCAGCCCCGCTACTCCGGCACCGCCGCCCTGGCCCTGCCCCGGCAGGCCGTCGACGCCGACGGCAGCCCCGAGGACCGGATGCCGTGGAGCAAGGCCGAGGCCGCGCCGCTGGTGGCCGGGCTCGACAAGATCCCGGGCGTGGCCGACGCCGTGGTGGACCGCTCCTTCTACGCCCAGGCGATCAGGGACGGCAAGCCCGTCACCGACGAGGGCGCCCTGCAGGCCGGGCACGGCTGGGACAGCGCGCGGATGGCGCCCTACAAGCTGGTCTCCGGCCGCGCCCCGAGCGGCACCGACGAGGTCGTGGTGGACCGCGCCCTGGGCGCGGCCGTGGGCAGCGCCCTGACCGTCAACATCACCCAGGGCCGTGAGCAGTTCACCGTCGTCGGCACCGTCGACGGCCCCGGCTACTACTTCAGCGAGGCGTTCGCCGCGCGGCAGCAGCCCGGTGTCGGCGCCATCGCGCTCGTCGCCGACAAGGGAGCCGACACCGGCGCGATCGTCACCGCCGCGAAGAAGGTGCTCGGCGACAAGGGCGCCGTGGTCTCCGGCGACGGCCGGTCCGAACTGCAGCCGCAGTACATCGAGCACAAGCGGTTCCTGGGCGTCCAGCTCATCAGCGCCATGGCCATCCTCGGCCTGTTCACCACGGTGTTCGTGGTGGCCTCCATGCTGGTCCTGGCGACCGGGATGCGGCGCCGCGAGATCGGTCTGCTGCGCACCATCGGCGCCGCCCCTCAGCAGGTCAAGCGCATGATCATCGGTGAGGCCGCCGTGGTCGGCCTGCTCGGCTCGATCGCCGGCTGCGTGACCGGTGTGCTGGCCGCCCCGCTGCTGCGGAACATCCTCCAGGGCCTGGACGTGGCCCCGCCCGGCATGGAGGTCACCGTCGCCGCCTGGCCGCTGCTCACGGGCTGCGCCGTCGGTGTCGGGGTCAGCGTGATCGGCGCCTGGACCGCCGGCCGCAAGGCCGCGCAGGTCGCCCCCATCGAGGCCCTCCTGGACAGCCGCTCCGCCAACAAGGGCATGGGCCGCGGCCGTTGGATCGCCGGCCTGGCCGTCCTCGGCGCCGGTGTGCTCCTCGCCATCGGCACCGCCACCTCCAGCGCCGACAACCGCATCAACATGGCGATCTTCGCCACCATGACGCTGATCGTCGCGGCCGCCCTGCTGACCCCCGTGTTCATCGGGCCCGTCGGCCGGTTCCTGACCGCCCCGTTCCAGCGCGGCGGCTCCGCCGGCCCGGTCCTGATCCGGGCGGAACTGGTCGCCAACCCGCGCCGTGCCGCCTCCCTGGTGGCCCCCGTGATCGCCGCCGTCGGCTTCGCGGTGCTGCTCAGCGGCATGGTGGAGACCATGCGGGTGGCCTACCCGGCGGGCGAGGCCCTGAAGGTCTCGGGCCAGACGATCGTCACCCCGGACGGCACGCCCGGCAACACCGACGAGGTCGTCGCCGCCAACCCGGTGGGCAAGGCCGCCCTGCCGACCCGGGCGTTCGTGCTGAAGGACGCGTCGGCCGGCAAGGACACCGAGCAGGCCGGGACCGCGGCCGGCGCCACCGTCCTGGACGTCCTGGGCAGCCGGGACCCGCGCTGGAGCAAGCCGGGCGAGGCCGTCCTCGGCGAGCGCACCGCGAAGAAGCTGGGCCTGACGAAGGGCCAGGAGGTTCCCGTCCGGTTCGCCGACGGCACCGCCGTCACCCTGCGCGTCGGCGCGGTCCTGCCCGACGACCCGGCCCGCGGCGACTTCGTGGTCCCCCGTGACCTGGTCCGCGCCCACGACCCGGCCGCGCTCACCGACGACATCTTCGTCCCCGGCGACGCCAAGGCCTCCGACGCCGTCCCCGGCACCGCGCTGCACGACGCCGCCGAGTACGCGCTGGCCGACTACAACACGGACGCCAAGCTCACCGAGAGCCTCGCCATGATGCTGATCGTCATCGCGGTCGGCTACAGCGTGATCGCCGTCGCCAACAGCATGGCCATGGCCGCCCACGGCCGGCGCCGCGACTTCGGGGTCATGAAGTCCGCCGGCGGCACCGTCCGCCAGCTGCTGCTGGTCTCGGTCGGCGAGACGTCCCTGGTCATCGTCATCGGCGCCGCCCTCGGCATCCTGGTGACCCTGCCCCCGCTGGCGGGCATGGCCTCCGGTCTCTCCCAGGCCACCTCGTCCGACGTGGGCCTGCACCTGAGCACCGGCACCCTCACCACCGCCGTCATCGGCACTCTCGTGGCGGCCGTCCTCGCCGGACTCGCGGTCACGTCGAAGACACTGCGCAGGCAGGCGGCGTAACCGACACGCCACCCCCCACGACGGAAGCGGCTCCGGGAATCTCCCCGGAGCCGCTTCCGCGTGTGCGCGTATAGAGCACGGATAGCCCCTCTGGTTGTGCTGAGCCGCGCAAGCGCGATGGGAGGCGATGACAGTGACCGTTCCGGACCTGCACACGCGATCACGGTGGCTCAGGACGTTCAAGCCGGTGGCGCGGCCGCGGTGCCGGCTGGTGTGCGCCCCGCACGCGGGCGGCACCGCACAGGCGTACCGCACCTGGCCCACCGGCCTGCCGGCCGACGTCGAGGTGATCGGCGTGCAGTACCCCGGCCGCCAGGACCGGCTCGGCGAACCCGCCCCGGCCTCCATGGACGACCTGGTCGGCCCGGTCGCCGACGCGGTGGAGCCCTTCCTCGGCGAACCGCTGGCCCTGTTCGGCCACAGCATGGGCGCCGTCGTCGCCTACGAGGTCACCCTCGAACTCGAACGCCGGCACGGGCAGGTCGTCGACCTGCTCGCCGTCTCGGGGTCGCGGGCTCCCCACCACCGCGAGGAACACGAGCGGCACGAACTGGACGACGCCGCCCTGATCGAGGAACTGCGCCGGCTCAACGACGACTTCGGCGACCTGCTGGACTCCCCGGAACTTCTCGACCTGGTCCTGCCCGCCATCCGCGCCGACTTCGGCGTGGTCGCCCGCTATCTGCGCACCCCGCCGGTACCCGTCCGGGCGCCGTTGCTCGCCCTCGGCGGCAGCGCCGACCCGGACGTCGCCGCCGCGGACCTGGCCCACTGGCGGGCCTGTGCGGGCGGCGCCTTCGGCACGCGCGTGCTGACCGGCGGCCACTTCTACCTCACCGACGAACGGCCCGTCCTCGACGTGCTCGCCCCCTGGCTTCCCCACCGCCGCTCCACAGCCCACCGGGCCTCGTGACCCGGCGCCGTCCGGGCCCGGCCCGACCCCACGACCACAGGAGTACGCGCAGCATGGCTGACCTGTCCGGCGCCTCGAACGTCGTCGAGATCTTCACGGAGCACGCCCGCACCCGCGGCGATCACCGCACGGTCGCGATCGTGCCCGACCCCTCCGACCCGGCCACCGCCCAGTGGCTGACCTACGAGCAACTGGACCGGGCGGCCCGGGTCTGCGCCCGGGAGCTGCTGCGCTCCTGCCGCCCCGGCGACCGGGCCCTGCTGCTCCTGCCGAACTCCGCCGAGTTCGTCGTCGGCATCCTCGGCTGCTTCTACGCCGGCCTGGTGCCGGTGCCCTCCTCGATGCCCGGCCGCTTCAAGCAGGACCAGCGCCGGGTGCGCGGCATCGCCCGGGACGCCGAGGTGAGCTGCGTGCTCACCGCCCCCGACGAACTGGGCGACGTGCGCGCGTGGGCGAAGACGGAAGACCTGGACGTGCCGGTGCTGATCCCGGACGTCGACCCGGCCCCGCCCGCCGAAACGTTCATCCCGCACGCCGCGGGCCCCGCCGACCTGGCGCTGCTCCAGTACACCTCGGGCTCCACCAGCGACCCCAAGGGCAGCCGGGTCACCCACCGCAACCTGCTGCTCAACGCCCTCGCGATCGACACCCACCTGCCGGTCCGCGAGGGCCAGCGCTACGGCGGCTGGATCCCCAACTACCACGACATGGGCCTGATGGGGCACATCCTCACGCCGCTGCTGGCCGGCCGCGGCATCGCCCTGATGACCCCGGCCGCCTTCCTGCGCCGCCCGCGCGCCTGGCTGGAGCTCGTCGACCACTTCGACATCGGCCTGTCCGCCGCCCCCAACTTCGCCTACGAGCTGTGCCTCAGCCGCGTCCCCGAGGACTCGATCGCCGACCTCGACCTGTCCCGCTGGACCCAGGCCATCAGCGGCTCCGAGCCGGTCAAGGCGAGCGTCCTCGAGGACTTCGCCGAGCGCTTCGCCCCCGCGGGACTGCGCAGGGAGCAGCTCACCCCCTGCTACGGCATGGCCGAGACGACCCTGATGATCTCGACCACGTCCGACCGGGCCCCGCTCGTGCTCACCTGTGACGTCGCGGAGCTGGAAGCGGGCCGCGTGGTGCCCGCCGGTGACGGCGCCGCCGGCCGGACCCTGGTCAGCTGCGGCGCGCCGCGCGGACTGCAGGCCCGGGTCGTGGACCCGGCCACCGGCCGCGCCCTCCCGGCCGGTTCGGTCGGCGAGATCTGGCTGCGCGGCGACCTGGTGGTGGACGGCTACTGGCGCAATCCCGAAGCCACCGCGGCCACCTTCGGCAACCGGCTCGCCGACGACCCCGAGGACGCGGGCGGCTGGCTGCGCACCGGGGACCTCGGAGCCCTGGTGGACGGCGAGATCCACGTCACCGGACGGATCAAGGAGATGATGATCGTCCGGGGCCGCAACATCTACCCCCACGACATCGAGCACGAGCTGCGCCGGCAGCACGAGGAACTGCGTGACACCGTCGGCTCGGTCGTCACCGTCCCCACCGGCGCCGACGACACCGAGGGCCGGCTCGTGGTCATCCACGAGGTCCGCCGCCGGGCCGTCGACGAGGAACTGGCCCGCCTGGCCGCGAGCATGCGCACGACCGTGGCCCGCGAGTTCGGCCTGCGCGCCGACTCGGTCCTGCTGCTGCGCCGCGGCGCGGTCCGCCGTACGACCAGCGGCAAGGTCCAGCGGTCCACCATGCAGGCCCTGTATGCGAACGGCGAACTGGAGCCCCTGTGGGCCGACGGCTACGCGGCGGCCGGGCAGGCCGTCGCCGTCGGGGCGGGGGACGGCAGATGAGGACGTCCGACCTCGACGCCCGGATCGCCGGATGGTCCCGGCCGGGCGGCCCCTTCGACCCCGCCGTGCTGACCGCCCACGACGAGGCGGAGTCCTTCCCCGCCGAGGCGTGTGCCGCGCTCGACGCCTGGGGGCTGCCCGAGTACTACGTCCCGGCCCGCTACGGCGGCCGGCAGGACCGCCTCGACGAGTTCCTCGCCCTGCTGCGCCGGATCGCCGCCCGCGACCTGACGGTGGCCGTGGCCCACGGCAAGACCTTCCTCGGCGGTGTCTGCGCCTGGGTCGCCCGGGAGGACGGCCCGGCCGACCTGCTGGCCCGGCACGTCCTCGCGGGCCGGCCGGTGGCCTGGGGGCTCACCGAGCCCGACGGCGGCAGCGACCTGCTCGCCGGCTCGCTCACCGCGACCCGCCACGGCTCCGGCTGGCTCCTGAGCGGCCGCAAGTGGCCCGTGAACAACGCGACCCGGGGCGATCTGATGTGCGTCCTGGCCCGCACCGACCCGCAGGGCGGTCCCCGCGGTTTCACCGTCTTCCTGATCGACAAACGGGCCACCCCCGCCGGCACCGTGCGTCCGCTGCCCAAGATGCCCACCCACGGCATCCGGGGCGCCGACATCAGCGGCGTGGAGTTCCGCGCGGCGCGGGTCCCCGCCCACGCGCTCGTCGGCACGGTCGGCGGCGGCCTCGAACTGGTCCTCAAGTCCCTCCAGCTGACCCGGATCGTCTGTGCCTCCCTCTCCCTGGGCGCCGGGGACCACGCGCTCGGGCTCCTCCGCCGCTTCCTGGGCGAACGGCGGCTGTACGGGCGGGACCTGGTGAGCCTGCCGCACGTCCGCGTCACGGCCGGGCGGGCCGTGGCCCGTCAGTTCCTCGCCGAGGCCGTCGCCCACACCGCCGCCCGGGCCGCCCACCAGGTACCGGAGGAGCTGAGCGTCGTCTCCGCCGTCGCCAAGGCGTTCGTGCCGACCCTGATCCAGGGCCAGCTCAAGCTGGTCGGCGACCTGCTCGGCGCCCGCGGCTTCCTCACCGGTGTCGAGGGCTACGGCGGCTTCGCCAAACTGGAGCGCGACCACCAGGTCGTCCCGATCTTCGACGGCAGCACCTGGGTCAACCGCGCCGGTCTGGCCGGCGTCCTGCCCCTGCTGCGGCCCGGCCGGCGGGCCACCGCCGCCGGGGCCGAGTCGCCCGTGCGGTGGCTGCGTGAGGAGCACCGCCCCGCCCCCCTCGACACCCGCCGGCTGCGCCTGTCGGCGCCCCGCGACTCCGTGCTGGGCGCGCTGCCCACGCTGGTGGCCGGCCTCACCGGGCGCGACGGGGCATCGGGCGCGGCGGACGAGACCGCCTCCCTGGCCCGCGCCCTGCTGCGCGCCCACGAACGCCTGGGCGCCGACCTGGCGGGCACGCGCCCCACCGGTGGCGCGCCGAGCACCGCCGCGATGCGCCTCGCCGAACGCTACGAGTGGTGCTTCGCGGGTGCCGCCGCGCTCGCCCTGCACGCCGCGCGGCCCCGCCTGCACGACGGCCCGTGGGGCCGGGACGACCTGTGGCTGCGCGGCTGTCTCGCCCTGGTCCTGGAGGCCCTGGACAGCGAGCCCGCCGCGGCCACGCAGGTCTACGACCGGCTCGGCACGCTCCTGGGCGCCACGCCGGACGTCCCGGTGAGCGTGCTCGACGACACCGCGCCGGAGGGGCCGGCGCGCGACGGATCGGTGGAGGTGTCCGCCGCATGACCGACATCACGACCCGCGCGCAGCACCTGGAGAAACTGCTCGGCGCCCCCTGGGACGCGGCCAACCCGGCCGGTTTCGCGGCGGTGGTGGCCGCCGACGAACGCGAGGAGACCGCGCAGGCCGCCGAGGCGGTCCTGGACGAGTTCGGGCTGCTCGCCGAGTTCGTCCCCCGGGCGCTGGGCGGCCGCCTCGACCGCATCGACCACATGATCGAGCTGATGCGGTCGGTGTACCGGCGGGACCCGGCCCTGGGCCTCGCCCGCGCCGGTCAGCTCCTCGCGAGCGTCAACGTCTGGACCGCCGGCTCGCCCGAACAGCAGGCGGGAGCGGCCGAGTTGCTGCTCGACAACCGCCGGATCGCCTGCGCGTTCCACGAGCTCGCCCACGGCAACGACATCGCCGGCAACGAGTTCGCGGCCCGCCGCGCCGGCTCCGGACTGGTCCTGCACGGCCGCAAGGAGTCCATCGCCAACCTGGACCTGGCCGACGCCCTGGTGATCCTGGCGCGCACCGACCCGGCCGACGGACCGCGCGCCCACTCGCAGCTGTTCCTGCCCGCCGGCCTGCTCGCCCCCGGCCACGTGCGCAGACTGCCGAGGTTCCGCTCGGTCGGCATGCGGGGGGTGCGTCTGGGAGGCATGGAGGTGACCGGTCTGCCGGTCCCCGACGGGCTGCTGCTCGGCGCACCGGGCACCGGTGTCGAGACGGCCTCCCGCGCCTTCCAGGTGACCCGCCTGGCGCTGCCCGCCATGAGCACCGCCCTGCTCGACACCGCTCTGCGCGTCACCCTGCACCACACCCGCCGCCGACGGCTCTACGGCCGGGAGGCCGCCGCCCTGCCGATGGTGCGCACCACCCTGGCCGAGGCCTTCGCCGACCTGCTGGTCTGCGAGGCTCTCTCGCGCACGGCGGCCCGCGCCCTGCACCTGTGCCCCGAGTCCGGCAGCGTCCACGCGCCCGCGGTGAAGTACCTGGTCGCCGGAGTGCTCACGGACGCGGTGCAGCGGCTCGCGACGGTGATGGGCTCGGAGTTCTACCGCCGCGACGGCGAGCACGCCGTGTTCCAGAAGATCGTCCGGGACGTCAGGCCGGTCGGCTTCGGCCACATCGCCCGCGCGGCCTGCCTGTCCGCCCTGCTGCCCCAGCTGCCCGGGCTGCTCGGCCGGGCCCGGCGCGCTCCGGACCCGGCCCCGGCCGCTCTGTTCACCGCCGAGGCCGAGCTGCCCGAGCCGGACCTGCCCCGGCTCCGGCTGGCGGCGGGCGGCCGGGACCCGCTGGTCTCCTCGCTCGGCACCGTCCTCGACGAGGACCTGCCGGCGGCCGTCCGGCCGCTCGCCGAGGAGCACGTGCGCGGTTTCGCGGCGCTGTGCGAGGCCGGCGCGGTCCTGCGGCCCCGGCAGCTGTCGATCACGGCCGAGGTGCCGGTGCGCGAACTGGCCGCCCGCTACACCGTCGCGCTCGCCGCCGCCGCGTGTCTGGGCGTCCAACGCACCGCCCCCGCAGGGGAGTTCCTGGCACGACCGGAGTGGCTGCAGGCCGCGCTCGTCCGGCTCGGCGGCATGGAGCGGGCCGTCCCCGCCGGGCTGCCGCCGGCGGTCGAGGACGCGCTGTTCGAGGAACTCCTGCACCGCGACGACCACCACCTGTCCTTCGGCCTCACCGGCCGCCCGTACGCGTGAGACGACGGCCCCGGGCGGTCCGCCTGCCGGCGACCGCCCACCGCCCCGCTCCGCCCTCCTGCCCCCCACCGCGGGTCCCGCGCCTCCTGCGCCCCGCGTCAACCCCACCTTCACCGCACGTCCCGAGGAGAAACGCGATGACCACGTACGGCTTCGACCGCGCCGCCCCGTCCGAGATCCAGAGCTGGCTCGTCGAGCGCCTCGCCGAGTACCTGCCGGACCTCGGCGAGGCCGTGGACCCCCACCGGCAGCTCGGCGAGTACGGCCTCGACTCCATCACCGTGGTGGCGTTCGCCGCCGACGTGGAGGAGCAGCTCGGCATACCCGTCGACCCCACCGCGATATGGGACTACCCGACCGTCAGCGAGCTGGCCGGGTACGTGGCGGACGAGCTGGCCGGGCGGCGCCCGCAGGCCGCCTGACGGACCGGTCGTGTCCCGGCCCAACCACTACGCCCACTGGCTGCGCACCGTCGGCGAGCCGTTCATGCACTACGAGTGGACGCTCTGGCTGGTCCGCGTGGTGC